>CAZIDA010000560.1:0-2474 GCA_964537865.1 uncultured Acidobacteriota bacterium | reverse complement strand
GAGCGCCGATCCGAAAGGCCGGCAGCATGACCCGCAACTTTCCTGTCGTGCACCCCTTCCCCGATAGTAGCTCAATTTACTTGTCAGTTTGGCCGGAGCCGCCGCGGAGCGGCGCCATCGAGTAGCCTGGGGTGTGAGCGCCGGCTTTAGGGCGCCCACACCCCAGGATTGAGGCAATCAAATGTTCACCTCAGTTTTTCCGCCCTGCAAGGGCGGTCGGGCCTCACAGCCAGATATATCTCTCATCGTATTCGACCTCGTGCGCCTCCAGCAGTTTGACGAACTCGTCTTGAAAAGTCATCCTGCATAGGAATGATCTCCGGGAAATTCTATCGCCCTTTCAGGGCGACTGGGGGATGGTTAATGATGTTGAGGGGGTGACGATCTTCCTTGGGTGAAGGGCTCCGATGAAGCCGGAGCCCTTCACCCAAGGCTACCACATTCGGCCGCTCCGCGGCCACGCCGGCATTACTGGCAGAGAAATTTTAGATTGAGCCACTACTCTTCCACGCCAGCGCCTTCAGAGGAGCGTTTCAACGGCTCGTTTCTGTTTGTCACCGTCCATCGAGTCTCGGCCAACATAAAAATAGACAGATCGCGCGGGCCGATTTCACCGGCTCTGCTGCGCCGCGCGAGGTCTGTATTTTCGACTCAGTACACGAAGGGGATGAATTTATAGCTGCGTTTTCGGTACTCGAGGTACTCCTGACCGAACTCGTCGACGAGAAAGCGCTCTTCCAGATTGATGCGGAACAACAGACTCGGCGCCCCAATCAACATCATGTAAAGCGCGCCATAAAGACTGCAGAAGGCCAGAGGAAGTCCCAGGAACGAGAAGATCATTCCGAAGTAACTGGGGTGGCGGAGCTTTCGATAAATTCCCTCTTGAATCAAACGACGCCCCTCGTTCACCTTGAGGTGCGCCGTGAAGAAGCGCCCCAAGGTTCGAATGCAAATCACTCGAATGACAATGCCGAGAATCAACAAACCAATCCCGGTGAGCCGCAGCCACGTGGTCCGGGGCAGCGTGGGCGCAAGATTGAAGTAATCAAAGATCGGAAACGCGCAGCCGATCCAAAGCGAAAGCGCCGGCATCACCATGGTGTGCTTGCCGGGATCTTTCTTGAACCGATAGTTCTTCATCCCGATGCTGACGTGTTCGTAGGTTCTCCAAACCAACACCAGGAAAATGACGGCCAGCGCAAACGGATCTCGCAATACTTCCAGGGGATGAAGCGAAGCCACCAAGAAAACACCGATGAAGAAAATCCATCGAAGCGGCAATAGAACTTTTTCCCAAATCGGTTCAGGTATGATGGTCATAATTTAATCCAGACCGCTCTTGGCGGCGTCAAGTCCGGACGGATCTTTCCCTTCCACTCCAAAGGCCAGTTCTTTCAAGGTCAGGTGAAACTTCCGCATCAATTGTCGAAACCCTGCATTCGAAATCTTCTTGATCCGTCGAACGGCAGATCGCTTCTTCCACATCCGGGGGAATCCGCCCAACGCCGCCAGGTCGGCCCGCAGGATCGTCCACGCCAAGCGGAGCGTCGAATACTCCCGCGAAAAATCTCCGCAGTCGCCGCGGCGCATCGCCGAAGCAAGTACCCCGGCCAGGACACGCGCTCCGAAGTAAAACGGATTCCACATCAAGAGTGAAAACGGAAAAAGTTTCAGCGCCAGCCACACGCGGTTGCGCTCTACGTAGAAAACTTTTTGGGGCGAGTAGGCGCCTAACGATTGGGAATGGTGATGCAAGGCAATCGCTCGTGGCGCGTAAATCGCCCGCCACCCGCCGAGCCTGGCGCGAAGACCCAGCTCGGCGTCATCGCCGTACGCAAAAAAGTCCTCATCAAAAAGACCGATGCGATCGAAAACTTCGCGCCGATACAGCGCCGCGCACCCATCCGGAAACAGGGCTTCTTCCTCCTGATCAAACTGTCCGCGATCCACTTGCCCCGTCCCACGCCCGCGATTCTGCCCATCCGGGTAAATGAGATGCCCCACTTTGTCGATGATCTGTGGTTGGTCGTACTTGAGAATCTTGCACGCGCACATGCCAACGTCGTCGTGCAACTCCACGGCCTGGACCATCTCGCTGAGCCAGCCGGATTGAGCCTCCGCATCGTTGTTCAGCAACGCCACAAAATCGGATTTGGACGCCCGGATCGCCTGATTCACCGCCCCGCAAAATCCCCGGTTGCGAGAGTTCCGGATCATGTAAACGAATCCACCAAACTCGTTGTCGAGCATTTCCAGGGAACCGTCAATGGATCCGTTGTCGACGACGATCACATGAAAATTGCGATAAGTTTGTCGGCGGAGAGAGAACAAACACTCGCGAAGGAGATCGCGATTGTTCCAGTTCACCACGATGACGGTTATCGATTTTTCATTGGCCATGAAACATCCGGGGATTTACGAGTTCATTCCTTCGGACTCGCCGAACGGCGTTTTGAGGCTTCGACCATGAT
>CAZIDA010000559.1:0-2484 GCA_964537865.1 uncultured Acidobacteriota bacterium | reverse complement strand
CTGTTCGGCATCGCCATCGCTTTCGTGATATCGATGCTCTCGCCGCTGCCGGCTACCATCCGGTGGTGGTCGATCTTGGTGGGAATTGGGATGGCCTCGAGCGTCGGCCTGTTCTTCGGCATTTATCCGGCCAGCCGCGCGGCGCGCCTCGATCCCATCGTGGCGTTGCGATTCGAATGACAGATTGCGCTTCGCCGGCTCCTAAGCCGCGAAGTTGGAATTGAGGCAGCTTCCGTGATACGACATGAAATCAGAGAAATCTTGCTATTGTCGCTGGACACCATCCGGTCCAACAAGCTGCGATCTTTTTTGACGATTCTGGGCGTGGTGATCGGCGTCATGACGGTGATCGGCATGGCCAGCGTCATCGAGGGATTGAATCGCAGCTTCGCGCAGCAGCTCAGCGCGCTCGGTTCGTCGACCATCTTTGTATCGCGGCTTCCACAAATTCAGTTCGGCCATCTCACGCAGGAACAGCGCCAGCGAAAGTATCTGACCTACGAAAACGCCGAGGCCATTAAGAACGAGTGCCCGGCCGTGGCCGGTGTTTGCCCGATGTCGTTTCCAGGATTCGTCGCTTCGCCGGCAAAGTACATGAACAATCAAGCGAACGGCGTTCAAGTGCGAGGCGTGTCCCCGGATTTCATGACGATCTTCAACTCGCCCATGGACCAAGGGCGATTCATCTCAGACGCCGATATGGATCATCGCTCCAATGTCGCGGTGATCGGCTCGGAGGTGGTGGACGCGCTCTTTCCCAGCCTCGATCCCATCGGAAAAACGATCACCTGGGACGGACAAGATTACTTGGTGGTGGGCACACTGAAGAAGATGGGCGAGTTTCTGGGGCAGAGCCGCGACAACCGGATTCTGCTGCCGTTTACCACGATCCGCAAGTACTATCCGCAGCAAAGAGACATCTTCATCGCCGTGATGCCGACCTCGCAGGACACGATGCAGACGGCCATCGATCAGATCATCGAAGTGATGCGTCGCCAGCGGCACGTGCGCCCGGACAAAGAAAACGATTTTGAAGTCGGCACTTCCGACAGCATCTCCGAGTTGTATCACAGCGTCACCGGAGGCGCGTACATGGTCATGTTGGTCATCTCCTCGATTGGTCTGCTGGTCGGTGGCATTGGCGTGATGAACATTATGTTGGTGAGCGTCACGGAGCGGACGCGTGAAATCGGAGTGCGCAAAGCCATCGGCGCGCGCCGCCGCGACATTCTGTGGCAGTTCCTCATCGAGGCCATGGTCTTGACCGGCGTCGGGGGACTGTTGGGAATTCTGGTGGGCGCCGGCATCAGTATGTTGGTCAATAAATTCTCCCCACTTCCTTCCGCGGTTTCCATGGTATGGGTTTTGCTGGCCTTTTCGGTCTCCGTGAGCGTCGGACTTTTCTTCGGGCTCTACCCTGCGAACAAAGCGGCCAAGCTTCATCCCATCGATGCGCTGCGCTATGAATGAACTTTTTTGAAGCGGTCAAAATCTCATTGGAGTCGCTGAAGGCGAACAAGCTTCGATCGGTCCTGACGCTCGTCGGAATCATCATCGGCGTCATGACCGTGATCGCGGTGGTGTCGATCATCAACGGCTTGAACACCTACGTCTCCACCAAGATTTTTAATTTGGGCGCGGATGTTTTTATTATGAGCAAGGCGCCCGCCGTTATTTTGAACGTGGATGAATGGGAAGAGGCGCAAAAGCGCAAAGACATTCGCTACGAGGACTACGAGGCGATCAAGGCGCAGTGCCGGAATTGCCGGTGGGTGGGCGCTTCCGCCAGCTCCACCGGGGTGGTGAAATACGAACAGCAGTCCTTGACCAACGTCAGCATCAATGGATGGTCGGCGGCGATGCCGCAGATTTTGGATATCGACATCGCCTCGGGCCGCGAGATCACGGAGTTTGATGAGGCGCACAGGGTGCAAGTGTGCGTCGTGGGCACGGACATCGTCGACAACCTGTTTCCCTCGCTCGATCCGATTGGACGCGAGGTGCGCGTCGACGACGAGCCGTTCCAAATTGTGGGGGTCGCCAAAAAACTCGGCTCCACGCTGGGACAATCGCGCGACAACTTCGTGATGATCCCCATTACCAGTTTTATGAAACAGTACGGATCGCGCCGCACCTTGAGAGTTTTCGCCAAATCCTACGGGCAGGCGACGCTCGAGCGCGCGGAGGACGACGTGCGGTTGATCATGCGGACGCGGCATCACGTGCCCTATGAGAACAAAGACGACTTTTCCATCGAGACGAATCAAACCTTCCTGGCGATCTGGGCCCGCATCAGCCGGGCGTTCTTTCTGGTGACCATCGCCATTGCGTCGATCTCGCTGATCGTCGGCGGCGTGGTCATCATGAACATCATGCTGGTCAGCGTGACGGAGCGGACGCGCGAGATCGGCGTCCGCAAAGCCATCGGCGCCAAACGCCACGACATCTTGATTCAATTTTTGATCGAGTCGTCCACGCTGTCGC
>CAZIDA010000558.1:0-2487 GCA_964537865.1 uncultured Acidobacteriota bacterium | reverse complement strand
CTCCTGAAGCTTGCTTCGGGCGACCGAAAATCCGCGGCTGCCGGTCAACTCCAAAAGTCGCAGCCGCATGCGCTGAACCCAATCGCCAAGCAAATTCTTCAACTGATCGACCAAAGTAGAAACATGCCGCTGAATTTCGGTTTGCGCGGCAGAAACGATTTCCGCGGCCGCCGACGGCGTGGGCGCGCGAAGGTCCGCCACAAAATCGGAAATCGTGAAATCAATTTCGTGTCCCACGGCGGAGATGATCGGAATTCTCGAAGCGGCAATAGCGCGAGCGACGATCTCTTCGTTGAAAGCCCACAGATCTTCAATCGATCCGCCGCCGCGACCCACCAGGATGACATCGATGTCGTCCCGCTGGTTGAGCGCGCCGATTCCCGCCGCAATCTCTTCGGCCGCGCCGTCTCCTTGAACCTTGGCGGGATAAATCAGCACATCGATGGATTTGTTGCGGCGCTTGAGAACGCGAAGAATGTCGCGAATCGCCGCGCCCGTGGGCGATGTCACGACGCCGATCTTTCGAGGATAAAGCGGCAACGGCTTTTTTCGATGGGCCTCGAAAAGTCCCTCGGCCTGCAACTTCGCCTTCAACTGCTCAAAGGCCAACTGCAATGCGCCGATTCCCACCGGCTCCATGACTTCCGCGTAGAGTTGATACTCGCCGCGCCGCTCGTAAACCGAGACGCTTCCCCGCACGATCACCTTCAGCCCATCCTCCAAATTGAAACGGATGGAGCGAGCGTGGGAACGAAAACACACGCAGCGGAGTTGGGCGGTCTCGTCTTTCAACGTGAAATATAAATGTCCGGAGGCGGCCCGCGTGAAATTCGAAATCTCGCCCTCCACCCACAGCGAGCCAAACTCCGTCTCCAACAGGCCCTTGATTCGGCCGGTCAACTCCGTGACGGTGAGAACTTTTCGCTCCGATTTTGAAGCCATGATGCTTCCCAGATGTTTCAGGCAAGGTGGAAGACAATTTTGGATTTAAGCACACGCCGCCTTTCAGCGTCAAAGTCTTTTTGAGGCACGCAAGTGGAAGAAACTCTCTGCGTCAGCTCTGCGATCTCTGCTTAGCAAGCTTCGAAAATCATGCTTTCTTCACAGAACTCTTGCTTGGGTAGCCCCGGCCCGCCGCAGACTCGGCTGCGGTACAGGGCCGCGTCATCGATATGCTTGGCGGCGAGCAACTCTCAAGAATCTAATGAACCGGGTCCTTTCTTTTTTTCAAATGTCATGGTCCTCAATTCCCTCAGCGCCAACGGCGCTGCGGCTCAAAGCCCAACGTTGCTCCGACGTAGGAGGAGCTACGTTGGGTGGAGGGTCGTAATAAATTTCAGAATTGATTTCACAACCCCCGCGGGGTTGTGTCAATGATGACGAGGTCCTCCCTTCCCCAGGGTAGTCCGCCTAAAGAGCAGGCGGACAACCCTGGGCTGTTTGGACGTTTCCCCTTCGGGGAAGGGCACGGGTAGCGCGCCGCAGCGGGGAGGGTGGCTCTTCGTTGCCGGATGGGAGAATCGTGCCGATTTAGGATGGCGCAGACAGCAGTGTCTGTGCCACGAAGAGCCGCATCCTTGGTTCGCCGCGGCCGGGGGCTTTTGCGTGCGTTCAGTGAAGATTCCCGGCCCCAAAAAGGGCCAGGGCTACCAGAGCAGATAATTCGGTCGCGGCTAGCGGCCGCTCTGCGCCTTTGCGGTGAATGTCCGCCACAGTGAGCAAGCCCTTCCGTACGCGCCCCTTAATCCCCGAATTGATCTCGTTAAAAATATCGTGACAATTGGTCGGCATACTTTCGTTCGTCAAAACGGAGTCTCGCTCCGCCTGGCAGGAGCGGCCCGGAAGGAAGAATCGAGAAATGGCAAGTTCCAAGAAGATTCGTCCAGCTCGTTCACGAGGAGGAACAATGCAATTGAGCGCTGTCGGCACTACTAGCGGACCACACATTCCCATTCAGTTGGAAGGAGTTGACCCCATCACGCATGTTCCCTACCGGCTGAGCACTTGGCTCTTCAGTTTTTCAGAAGACGAAATTCAGTTCAATGCGGAGCGTCTCAACCTCCACCAGGGAATGCGGCTGACCGTGATTTCTCCCTCCAACCAACGCATCGACGGGATCGTACAATCGTTGCGGCCTTACTCGCTGTCGTGCCAGCGGGTCAGTTTGGAGATCGACAAAACCAGGAATCATCGGCCGCCGATCGACAAGATCTTTTCAAAGTAACAATGCTTTGCCCACGGACGAGGCGACGTCCCGGCCACGATAGGTCTGATCACCCGGAACTCTCTGAGCCTTGAAGCTCAGAGCTGATCCGGGATTTTTTTGTCTTTGCCCCGCTAATGGAACAACGTTTTAGGCAACCCTTTCAGGGTTGAGTCGTTGTTGAGAACGATTTGCTACCCAGGGTGGTCCGCCAAAGAGCCGGCGGACGACCCTGGGCTATTGAAGGTGTCCCCTTCAGAGTCTGTGTGAAAACCCCTGTTGTG
>CAZIDA010000557.1:0-2490 GCA_964537865.1 uncultured Acidobacteriota bacterium | reverse complement strand
GGTGTAAAGCGCGTAGGTCATCACCACGGAGGCGGCGGCGATGGCCATCATCAGATCGAGCAACGGAACGGAATATCCCTTCAAGCTTCGCCGGTGGTTTTCCGCTCCTTCCTGGAGAAGAGTCAATTCCCCACGGCGTTTTCCGAAGCCGATGAGGACGGCCAACATGAGCGTACACAGAATGAGCCAAGGCGACGCGGTCACTCCAATCACAACGGCGCCGGCCACCGCGCGAAGCACGTATCCCACGGCCACGGCCATCACATCGACCACCATCGCGTATTTCAACGCAAAGGTGTATGCGAGGTTGAGGACCACGTAAGCGATCAGCACGCCGCCAAAACCCGTCTGAATCTTCAAGCCCGCCCAAACGGAGATACCCAACAGAAGGAGGCACACGATGCCCGCCAAACCCGAATTCAATCGGCCCGCGGCAATAGGGCGCAATCGCTTGGCGGGATGTTGGCGATCTTCCTTCAGATCGTGCAGGTCATTCAGGATGTATATGCCGCTGCTGGCAAGACAGAAGACCACGAACGCCATCACACTCAGTTGAACGGCTCGTCCTTCCATCATCGAATGAGAGAAAACCAAACCGCCAAAGACAATCCCGTTTTTCACCCATTGATAAGGCCGCAAACAGATCAGCAGGTCCAACAGCAATGACCCCGAACGGCGGTGCTCTTCCGACGTGGTTCTGCCGTTTGAACTCAGCGGCATGGGAGTCGATGGAAGTTTCTGGGTCACAGTTCTATCCTTGCCGGCTCAACTTGAATGTTCGATGCACGGCGACAATTCCTTCAATGAACCGCGGGAGAGAATGGCCTCGGCATAGGCGCTCATTTTGACGACGTTGAAGCGCGCGGTCAGAATCGCCATCACGCTGTGAAACAATTCCAACTTGCGCTGGCCGCTCAAATCCATTCCCGGAAAAAACTCCAACGCGGGCGCGTCATCCGCCCCCAGGAAATCCAGAGGATGAAGCAGAAAGCTCGGCTCGGTGTTCGTCATCCTGCAAAGCAAGAGGGCGCTTTTGAGATACGACATCATCAGGAACCGCGAAATGCGGCTGAGGTAAATCAGATAGCTGAGATGAAACGGAATCTTAAAAATGGGAATGGTCGACACCGGAATCTCCAGCAGCGTAGCGCCCATGCCCAGCCGCCAGGAATATGGCTTCACCGGGCGAAATCCATCGTGCAGATTGCCGAACAATTCCGCGCGCTCTGTCTTTTCCTGCGAGCTCAACTTGGCGCTCCTGAAATAATAGAGGCGAGCCAGCGGACCGAGATACGTGGGTAGCGTCGATGCGTCGAACCGATAGCCGAGTTTCACCAGCGTCTCAAAGAGGCTCTCGCTCCACGCGAAGCCGGGTCCCCGAAATCCAACCGGAGCCAAGCCGGTCGCTTGACCGATGGCGTCATGGGCTCGATGAATTTCGTCGTCAATTTCCGACTTCGACCGCTGCGCAATCCACGGCTCGTGATGAAAAGAGTGATTCCCGAGCTCATGTCCACCGGCCGCGAGGCTTTGAAGCGCCTCATGATTCCTCTCCAATGCCGCGTCTTGGCCCACCACGAAAAAAGTAATTTTGAGATTCCATTGCGCCAGCGCGCTCAACACCCGCGGCGCCAATACATCCAGATACGAGGGAAACGATTCCCATCCGGCGTCGCCGTGCGTTTTCATGTAGGACCATTGGTTGTCCAGATCAAGCGACAGGCAAGCCAACGGTTTTTTCGAACTCTCGCGAGTCATCGGCGAGTTTCTCCTGCGGCAGCGGTGAAGCAAACCACCGAGCCATGGTTCGATCGGCGAGTTGGATCGTTTCGTTGACGTTCAGCGTGCCGTTGACAATCTGAGATGAATTCACCAAATGGAGACCGCGGATTGAAGTCTCCGGCGGCGCAATCCGCTTCGAATAATTCAAGGTCGAAATCGGCAGAACAAAGCGCGCCCGCGAAACGCGAAACGCCTCCACCTTCTCTTCCCGAAATCCCGGATACATTCTTTGAAGCGCCTTCAGAAACGTATTCCGAATCTCATCGTCTGGCGTGGCAAAAGCCGAACTGTCGGAGGCAACGTACTTCGGCAAATAAACCAAATGCTTGCCGCCGAGAAAACGCGGATCGACCAACGCCGTCATTTCGATCACCGCGGTGAATGGAACCCAGGAGTCGGTGATGTTGGTGATATAGAATCTGGCCAACGGCTCCCGCATCAAGACCGAGGCGCAAATCACGCCTTGATATTCAATCCCTCGCAGCCGCTCGCGCTCGTTCGGCGTGAGGCCTTCGCACATTCGTTCCGCAATCGCCGGCGCCACGGTGACCGCCAATTGATCGCATTCCTCCGTCTCGCCATTTTCGAATGCGACTGCGAGCTTGCCGTTCGCCGGTCTGATTTGCTTGACGCGGCGTCCCGTCTTAATTTCAATTCCCATGCCGCGCAACTTCGCCGAAAGCGCGCTCAAGATGCGAGCGTATCCAC
>CAZIDA010000556.1:0-2493 GCA_964537865.1 uncultured Acidobacteriota bacterium | reverse complement strand
GTTTGTTTTGTGTGGGCCGCTTCAGCGGCCCGATTAAAATCGGGCCCTTCCAGCACCTCTCGAACACTTTTTCAGCAACCTGCTAAATTCGATCGTCTCCTGAATGGCTGCCCAATCTACCCCACGGGAGGCATTGCGATCAAGGTTCGCTCGATAGCTGGGCGGCTCTGCCGCCCATTATTGCGGAAAGGCTTACCTTTCCGGGTGATGCTGTTCCCATCTTTCACATTTGTTTTCGGCAAGGCTCAGCCTTGCTGAAGAGGAGAGATCAGAGTTGAGGGATTCCGCCTCTCCGAAAAGCCACAGGCTTTTCGCAACAGCGTGCGGCCAAGCCGCGGAGCAGTAAAAATCCGCCGCGCGGGAAAGCCCAGTGCGTCCGGTTTGCTTAAATGGCCTGGACCATGCTCTAATGTAAGCGCTTCAGAGCGTCGTAGGTTACTGAGGTCAGGCTTCGTGATTTCAGCCTGAGAAGCATCGATTCTCGAGGGCGAAATGATTACAAAAGTCCATCTGGAAAACTTCAGAAGTTTCAGAAACACGACCATCTCCCTGGGGCGCCGCAACCTTCTCGTAGGCCCAAATATGTCTGGCAAGAGTAATTTCATCTCAGTCTTCCAATTTCTTACGGACATCGTAAGCGGCGGTCCAAGCCTGTTCGGCCTTTCAAAGGCAATGAGCAACGGATTTGCCGAGTTGGCTTGGCGCGGAGGAGATGCCAATCTAATCGCGATGGTTCTTGAGGGCGATTTTCGTGAGTTCGATGATCCCGGTAGCAGTGATACCTGGCGTTATGAACTTCGGATCATCGGAGATCGAGCTCGTAATTCCTATTTTGTCAATGACGAAAATCTTCAAATCGGAGATTGCGCTCTCGTTAAGAAAGACCCTATTACGGGAGCTCGGTTGTTGTTTAATAAATCGGGGAAAAGCGTGGCAACCGTTCAAGACGCACACCGTTCGGCGCTTGAATTCGAGCTTCCTGACTGGGAGGGGAATCGACTACGTCAGTTTTTTGTGCTGTTTCGATTCTACTCTTTGATCCCGCAGGTTATGCGCCAAATTAACCAAGCTGCGGCCCCCACGTCCCTCGACCGTACGGGCGCAAATCTCTCCTCATGGCTGATGGTTATTCAAACACGCCAGCAAGATCTTTTTGCAAGGATGAATCGAGCGGCGAAGGACGCGCTTCCAGAAATTGAGAGGATCTTTTCCTTTCCAACCCCTCAATCAGCGGTATTCACTGCGTCATCCGAGAGATTTCTCAAATCCGATGTGCCCATTTGGCAGATGTCTGATGGAGAACTCTGCTTCTTGGCGTTGTTGTCGCTGATCTTCGTTCCAGATCAATTCAGTGGCTCCCTCTTTTGTGTCGAAGAACCGGAGAATTATCTTCACCCCCGGTTGATCGCGGAATTGATGGGGCTCTTTGAGCAAAGGCAGGCCGAATTCGCTGATAGGGCGGTACAAGCGATCATCACGACCCATTCGCCTTTGGTGGTCGACAAATTCAAATTGGAGGATGTGATCGTCTTTGAGAGGCAGGACGGCGCTTCATTGTGTACTCGTCCTGAAGACAAACCTCAATTGAGGGAACTCCTGGAAAGAAATGAGCTTGGCTTAGGTGACATCGTTTATTCTGGAGCCCTCTCCCATGAAAGTTGAGAGCTGTGGCATCGTGGTGGAGGGGGACATCGATGGGGCGGTCTACAGAGAACTCATTGCAAGAATCTGCAGTTCTGAAATCGAAATCGTGACGCGTCCGACCGAAGGCGTCAAGAATCTGGGCAAGGTGAAAAAAGTTAGAGGCTGGCTACGCTCTTTTGAGCACGCCTCACCCACTGGCGGCCCCTTGGATAAAGCTTTAGTGATTCGAGACGCCGATGGAAAAGACCCGGCAACGCTAGAGAATGACTTGGGGGAAAGAATTGGTCCGGAAAAATTCGCATTTCCCCTTGGCGTCGCGGTTCATGCCGTCCGTGAGGAAATGGAAACATGGCTTCTTGCAGACAACGCCGCGCTCAATCGGCTCTCCAAGAACGAATCTGGGAACCGCATTCCACCGCTCGGTGGACACATCGAAGACGAACGAAAGCCGAAAGAGACGTTACAGAGAATCCTCGGTAAAGCCGGTCTGAACTACAATACGCCAACGTGCTGTAAAATCGCTCGTGAAATTGATTTGAATGTTCTCCGACAGCGCTGCCTATCCTTCAAGATCTTCGAGCAAAAGGTCCTCGACCCCTGAGATATTGCACCGCCTTCCCAAGCGTTTGCCAGTTTGCGAAGTCGACCCCGCCTCGATTACAGGAGAAAGATCCTCTTCAGCGCGTCCCCCTCCTGCAATGCAGTTGGCGTGCCCTCAAAAACGACCTGGCCCAGCCGGAGCGCAACAACACGGTCCGCAATCTTCAGGACTTCGCGGACCTTTTGCTCGACGATGAGAATCGCCATTTGGAATTCCTTCTGAAGCGACTTGATGAGATCGAAAGAATC
>CAZIDA010000555.1:0-2496 GCA_964537865.1 uncultured Acidobacteriota bacterium | reverse complement strand
ATTTTGGTGGGCGTGCTGATCGCGAAGATGGTCTCTTGGTTCACGCCGTTGCCGGCCGTGATCCAGATTTGGTCGATCCTCATCGGGATGCTGGTGTCGACGTCGATCGGATTGTTCTTCGGAATTTATCCGGCCACGCGCGCCGCCAAGCTCGATCCGATCGTGGCGCTGCGATTTGAACTTTGATGGTGGCGCAGACACTCCTGTCTGCGCCGGCTTTGGTGGCTCCGCCCGCTTTTTAGGGCGGGGCGGTTCTACGAGAAGCTCAATGGCCTTGTGCATGGAGAAGCCGCCGGCGTGAAGAACCGCCGGCGCTGCCAAAGCACGGCGAAAAATTATGCGACTGACGGAAGCCAAAGAAATTGTTTTGATGGCGCTCGATTCGCTGCGGAAATCCAAGATGCGATCGGCGCTGACCATTCTCGGCATCGTTATCGGCGTGATGACGGTGATCGCGGTGACCTCCGTCATTCGCGGCCTCAACGCCACCGTGACCTCGCAGATCGAAGAGATCGGCTCCAACGTCATCTTCGTTTATCGCTTCAACTGGGCCACCTTGGGTCGCATTCCGAGCGAGGTCTTGCAGCGGAAGGAACTCACGTTTGAAGACGCCATGGCCATCAAGGATATTCCCGGTGTTGCGGCCGTCGATCCCGCCTTGCGGCTCTTCCGGCCGGATTTGGGCGTGGGAACTTTCTCCGCGCGTTATGGACGGAATCTCGCGAAGAACGCCATTCTGGAAGGCGACTACCCCGGATCGCGGGACGTGTGGGATCTGAAGATGGCCGAGGGCCGTTGGTTCACCGATTTCGAAGACGAGCATCGCTCGCCGGTGGTGGTGCTGGGCTACGACACCGCGCAGACGCTTTTTCCCAGCCTCGATCCCATCGGAAAAGAGATCGACGCGGAAGGAACCAAGCTGACCGTCATCGGCGTCATGGAAAAACGCAAGCAGGGGATCGGCGGCGGTTCCAATCCCGAAGACAACATTTTGATTTTGCCGCTGGGGACGTTTCGAAAATTGCATCCGGAGTACAAAGACTTTCTGATTTCCGTTCGCGTGCAGGACCAAGCCATGATTCCCGATGTCATCGACCGCATCGAAGAAGTGCTGCGTCGGCGTCGGCATGTGCCGCCCGACAAGCCCGACGACTTTGCCATCTTCACGCAGGACGCCTTCACCGATTTGTGGAATCAAATTTCCTCGGGCGTCTTCACGGTAATGGGATTGATCGCGGGAATTTCCTTGTTGGTGGGCGGCGTCGGCGTCATGAACATCATGCTGGTCAGCGTCACCGAACGCACGCGCGAAATCGGCGTGCGCAAAGCCATCGGCGCCAAGAAGCGCGACATTTTGTGGCAGTTCGTGCTCGAAGCCATGACCCTCACGGCCGTGGGCGGCATCCTCGGAATTTTGGTGGGATCGACCATCGCCCTCTTGCTGCGACTCTTCCTGCCCGCGCTGCCGGCCCAGGTCTCCATCTTCTGGTTGATGGCCGGTCTCAGCACCTCCGTCTTCGTCGGATTGATTTTCGGAATCTATCCTGCCTGGAAAGCCGCCAGCCTGAATCCCATCGACGCCCTGCGATATGAGTAACCGGTGTGGAGCAGACAGGAGTGTCTGCTCCAATTTCCAGAACATTTCACTCCGCGCGCGTTTGAATGTATAATTCATCATCGAATTCTTCATTTCTTTCAAACGGACGCTGCCATGACAGACAATCATCATTTTCAATTTGAACGCGGGCCTGCTTCACGAAGGAGATTTCAGAAAGCGAATCGTTTTGGGCTGGGTGGATGGCCGGTTATTCTGGCGTTGGTGGAATTTCTCATGATCACCGGGGTGATGTTGGGGCAATCGGCTCCGCCCAAGATCATTCGGACCAACCCGCCGCGCGATCGCGTGTACAACAAAAACGCCTCGCGGTGCGAATTTCCGCAGACCATCGACATCACGTTTGACAAGCCGATCAATCCGTCCTCTTTCACCCTCGATAACTTTTACGCCTTGCCTCAAAGCGACGGATGCACGCTCGGCCAATTGAAGGTGGCGGGCGTGTGCACGGCGTACGATCCTTGTTTGAACGCTCCGGCCACTTACAGCAAACAGACGCGCACCGCTTCCATCAACTTCGTGATGACCGAAGGGACCATTTTTGTTTTTGTGAACGGCGGAATCGCGCACTGCTCTTCAACCGTGACTCCCATTCGAGGAGCGGACGGCCAGGAGCTGGACGGCGACGGCGACGGAAAACCGGGCGGGACTTATGTCTTTTCGTACCGCGTAGTCAATGGTCCGCGCGAATCCGGCCCCACGCCAAAGAAAAGCGGAAGGTGAATTCGAAGGCGTCGGATTCTTCCCGGATGTCCGGCCATTAAAACGATGAAGCTTCTTCCGAGGCGGGAACCCGCGGGGTGAAGAGGGCGCTGCAGGACTGAACTTTTCATGAACATCAAACGACGTATTGCGCTTGCGTTGTTGCTCTTGGTGGCGAT
>CAZIDA010000554.1:0-2515 GCA_964537865.1 uncultured Acidobacteriota bacterium | reverse complement strand
CCATCTGCTGGAGCGCGTCGCGATCGCACGGATCGAGGGCCATGAAGCCGATGTATTTCGCGGGATTGCGCTTCACGATGGCGGCGATGTCCTCGTGCGGCGTGCGCACGCCCATGGCCGTCGCGGTCAGTCCGAACACGATGGCGCGATCCACCAGTTTCATGGCTTCATCGTACTGTTCGAAGGTCATCGGCTTGAAGGGTTCGTAACCGACGGCCTTCCATTCCTCTCGAAGTTTCTCGCCGAAGTACTCCGGCTGCACAAAATGACTGTGATAATCGATGATCAAGAGTTCTTCTCCTTGGGGTCAGCCGACCTGTCCACCCGGATGGCGACGCAGCACCTCCGGATCGTGGTTCGGCAGAATGATGTCGGCCCGATTTCGAATGTCGTCCATGGCTTGGTAGCACTCGGCCAGGTTCGAGCAGTAGGCCACGGGGATGTTTTCTTCGACGTGTCCGTAAAGCGAAATCACATCGCCGGCCAGCGCGGCCTTGCCGGCCTTTGTCTCAACCAGCACCGCTTGCGAACACGGGGTGTGACCGCCCGTGTGAAAGACCGTCATCCCCGGTAAAACTTCTTGCTCTTGCTCCAACAACTCGACGCGATTCCACGCCTGCTCCCGCAAATATCGAAACACTGATTCGGGGAACAGCGGATCGGGCGTCATGCGAGGATGCGCGGGGTGAAGAACGCTTTCCCATCCCACGCGAGAGATCAAAATCTTGGCGCGCGTGAACAGGGGCGCATTCAAGCAATGATCCAGGTGCAAGTGCGTCAGGATGAGGAGATCGACATCGGAAGGATCGACGCCTTCTTTTTTGAGCAGCGACGCCGTGTCTTCGTGGGCGGCGACGGTGAAGTGCATCACCATTTGTTTCTCGGCTTCTTCATTCACCGGGGCTTTTCCAATGCCGGCATCGACGACGATGGTCTTCCTTTCGCCGCGAAGAAGCCAGATGTAGCCGCACACCTCGACGGTCTGATCGATCTTGTTCTGAAAATACATGGCGAGGCCCGGCACGGGAAAATCGATGGTGAAATTGCGCAGGGCCTTGATGGTATACACTGAATCAAACTCCTAATGCGGCATCAGCGTTCCGGCGGAAAGACCGCCGTCGACGAAAATCGTTGCGCCGGTGATGTAGTCGGCTTCTTCGGACGCCAGAAAAAGCACGGCGCCGACAATGTCTTCCGCTTGCCCGATGCGGCCCCAGGGAACGGAGCTGTGTTCGCGCTCATGCTCGACCAGGCGCTGAATGCGCGGTTCCTTGATAATGTTGGTGTCGATCACGCCCGGCGCCACGGCGTTGACATTGATGTGATGTCGCGACAGCTCGAGCGCCATCCCGAGGGTGAGCGATTTGATTCCCGCCTTGCTGACGGAGTAGTGCACCTTCTCTTCGCCCGAGGTCTCGGCGGAGATCGAGGAGATGTTGATGATCTTTCCACGAACCTTGTGCCGAATCATGGACCGCGCCGCCTCTTGGCCGCAGATGAAATATCCTTTGAGATTCACGGCCAGCGTTCGATCCCACAACGCGTCGTCGATTTCCAGGTAAGGCCGGAAGGTGCAGAAGCCGGCGTTGTTGACGGCGATGTCGATTTGGCCGAACCGCTCTTCGGTGCGCGCGATGGCCTGGCAGACCTTCTCCCGCTGAGAAACGTCCAGCGCCATGGCCAGCGCCGCGATCTTTATGCATTCGAGCAAACCGCCGGCGTGACTCACGTCGGGCTGCACGACATCGAGCGCGCCCTCGCAAATGAATCGCCGAAATTCGTGGAGCGTGGTGGCGCTTTCGCCGCCGGCGATGGGAATCGTGGTGGAGGAACGCACCTCGCGATAGCCTTCGATGTCAGTGGCCGCGCAGGGTTCTTCCAGCCAAGCGAGCCTTTCTCCCTCCAACGCTTTGGCCACGGCCTTGGCGGCGCCAGCGCTCCACGGCTCCGGAATGTGGCCCTGCACCGCATCGACCATCAGGCGAATGTCGGGACCCAACCATTCGCGGGCGCGACGCACTTTTTCCAAATCCTGCTCGGGACCGTGCCCGATGCGAATCTTGACGGCGGTGAATCCTTCTTTCCGATAACGCTGCAGCTCTTCCTTCATCGCCGCGTCCGAACTGTCCAATCCGCCGCTGGCGTAGATGGGCAAACGATCGTGCGCCAAGCCGCCGAGCAGTTGATGCACGGGCAAGCCGGCGGATTTTCCGGCAATGTCCCACAGCGCCATTTCAATCGCGCTGATGACCGCGACCGTGATTCCGCTTCTTCCCCAAAAGAGCGACTGCGAATACAGCGCGTGATAGAGTTCGGCGATGCGCAGCGGATCGCCCCCAACCAACTGCGATTTGAAATGATCCACCAGCGCCGGAACCACCGTGGGCGCCAAAGCGCCGCAGTACACGTCGCCGAGTCCGGTGTGGCCGCCGTCGGTCTGAATTTGGATCAGCGTTGCCGGGACAGCGGTGGCCTCACCGCCGGACCAGCGAATGCCTTTCACCGGGACCGTGAG
>CAZIDA010000553.1:0-2516 GCA_964537865.1 uncultured Acidobacteriota bacterium | reverse complement strand
TTAATCACATCACTATGGTACAAGCCAATGTACCCTACGATGTCTATTACTACCCAAACGGTTTGCTGCGCCACGAATATCATTTCCCAAAGCAGCCGACCCCGGGATTGTACGAGGTCCAGGGCGTGGGAAGCTTTTGGAATACGCCCGACCTGGACAAGTGAAGCTCAAGGGGCCTTTGCCTTACAGGGTTAAGGCGATGTTAATCTGGCCTCTTCGACGACGCAGAACGGAGATTTTACGAACATGGTCTTCGGTACCACGGCGAGGAAGACTTCAAACTGTCAGGCAAGAAGTTGAGCCTGCAGTCCAGGCGATTCGCCGCATTGATTTGCGGATCTCTCAAAGGCGGTCTTCTTTCGCATCAAAATCCCCGTCCTTCCCCGGCATAAGAAAAGCGGTCAGGTTTAACCCGGCACCCTTTAGTCCAACGATAAAGAGATTGAATGTGCAGTGATAATTGCCGGGATCAGCATAACGAATCTGCGGCCTTTTTCGCTTGACACTGCCGCGCGCCCGATGATAGCTTGCCGGAGTTCGAGGCCGCCTCGCAGGCTTGATTTCATTCCACGATTCCGACATGTTCCGAAGCGGCCGAATGAACCTCCATTCGCGACGAATTTCGTTTTCTTCAAAGAACGCCTGACTGATTGTGTGTACTCCATTCTCTCCTCACTCGGATTCGTTTTCACCCTGCTCAAGCTTTGGAATCCGGGGGCGGAGTCGGATTTTGGGTAGTGGGTCAGTTTCAAGGGTGGCACAGGCCTCTGGCCTGAGGTTCACGCGCAGGCGTCCACGTCCGCCCTGGCGGGATGCGCGTGTCACATTCAAACTGACCCACTACCGGATTTTGGAGTGATTCGCGATTATCCCGAGACTGTGCTCAGGAGGAACCATGGCAAACAAGGAATTCAAACCGTATGTTCCGGCGCAAACGGATCTGAAGGAATTTACACTGCGCGCCTTGCTGATCGGGTTGGTGATGTGTGTGATTCTGGGGGCCGCCAACGCCTACCTCGGACTGAGGGCCGGGATGACCATTGCCGCCACGTATCCGGCGGCCGTCATCGGCATGGCGCTGTTGAAATTGCTCAAAGGTTCCATCCTCGAAGAAAACATCGCCCGGACGGTGGGCTCGATCGGCGAATCGGTCGCCGCCGGCGCCATCTTCACTATTCCGGCGTTCATCATCGCCGGGGTGTGGAAGAATTTCGACTCACCGCTGCGCTACTTTGAAGCGACCTCCATCATGATCGTGGGCGGCATCATCGGCATCATGTTCGTCACCATGTTGCGGCGCGTGATGGTGGAAGATACGGAACTTCCCTTCCCGGAATCGGTGGCCGCTTCCGAAATCCACAAGGCCGGGCGTAGCGGAGGAACCGGAGCGATTTACTTGTTCGGCGCCATGATCTTGGGAGCGATCATTCAAGCGCTCGGCACCATGTCGGCTTTCGCCACCAGTTGGGTGAAGTTCGTGGGATTCAGGCGCAGCTCCATCAGCCTATCGACCAGCTCGACGGTCACGGGGAGTGGCGGCATGGTGCTGTCGTCGCCCGCCGTCAGCCCCGCTTACATGGGCGTGGGTTACATCATCGGACCCAAACTGGCCGGATGGAACTTCGCCGGCGGGTTGCTGGCGTGGGGCTTGTTCGTCCCTCTTCTCCTGTACTTCCTGGGCCCGCAACTTGAAGCGGCGCTTCCGGCGAGCGGCATGAGCGCCGGCGCTTACTGGATTGCGATGTCCACGAACATCTGGAATAGCATCGTGCGGCCCATTGCCATCGGTGGCATGTTGGTGAGCGCCGGCTATACGCTCTACCGTATGCGCAACAGCCTGATGACTGGGCTGTCGCGCTCCGTGGCCGACGCCAAGCGCGCCGCGACGGCGCAGGTTTCGGAAAACCGGCTGGAGAAAGACATCCGGCTGAATTACGTCGGCATCATCATCGGCATCGCGTCGATCCTGACGTTCTTTATCTATCGTCACTTCAGCCACAGCACCAAGGCGGCGTTGGTCGCGACCATCGTCATGGTCATCGCGGGATTCTTTTTTGCCGCCGTCTCCGGATACTTGGTCGGCATGATCGGCTCCAGCAACAATCCCATCAGTGGACTGACGCTGTGCACGTTGCTGGTGGCGGCGCTGCTGATGGTGGCGTTGGGGATGAAAGGCGACTTGGGGGTGGCGGCCGTGCTCGGCGTGGCCGGGGTGGTATGCGTCTCCGCCGCCGTGGCCGGAGAAATGCTGCAAGATTTGAAAGTCGGGCACATCCTGGGCGGCACGCCGTGGAAGATGCAGGCCGGCGATTTGATTGGCGTCGTGCTGGCCGGCGCGGTGATGTATTGGCCGCTCTTGATTCTCCATATGGGCGACATTCGCAGCGGCGGGACCGGTTTCGGCGGCGCCAATTTGCCCGCGCCTCAAGCCAGTTTGATGGCCCTTCTCTCGAAAGGCATTGTGGGCGGACAGATGGCCTGGCCGCTGATCATCGTCGGCATGCTGATGGCCGTCT
>CAZIDA010000552.1:0-2517 GCA_964537865.1 uncultured Acidobacteriota bacterium | reverse complement strand
CTGCTCCGACTGAAGGAGCGAGGCGGCCTGTCCCTCGGTCACTGGCACCAAGGAGGTGCTCAAGGATGAGTTCGACGGGTCTGAGAATTGGATCCCACCAAGATAGGCGGCCCCGGCCAAGCCTGCCGCCATCAAGCCCGACCATTTGAGAAAGCTCCGTCTGGAAAGAGCGGCGTTCGCTTTCTGGTCTTCTTCCTCGACGACTGTTTCGGGCTTACTTTCGCTCATACTGCCTCTCTACCTCGATCCACCAAAGGCAGGAATCGATAGCCCAGGTAAAGGAGACCGATTCCAAACATCGCCACGAACGCGAGAAGTTGCCATTCGAAAAGATTTGGCAAGTAGGTGTAGCTCAGGGTTCCGCCCAAGAACGCCGAGGAAAGGCCCTGGAGCTGCGGTTCGACGTAGGCGGGGATCACTATGTCCAGCCGTACTGCCAGGAAGGAGACCGCCGCAAGCATGCTTGCGAATCCGACCACCTTCGGACTCCGCCGCCAAATGAAAAGCAGGGTGAGCGGGATTG
This sequence comes from uncultured Acidobacteriota bacterium, assembly GCA_964537865.1. Lineage (GTDB taxonomy): Bacteria > Acidobacteriota > Terriglobia > JAIQFV01 > JAIQFV01 > CAZIDA01. Next base: position 1,994 of record CAZIDA010000552.1, on the reverse strand, counting down.
CGAGCCCAAGCAGCACCTGGAATATCCAAAACACATACCAATACCCGCCAAATAGCATGGCGTTTAGCGACTGAATCTCCCGCACATCTCCCACGCCATACCACAGCGGAACCGAGTACTCTGACCATTCGATCAGCGCATCCACGAGCCCGAGTGCAAGAACCGCGGTCCCAAGGTACGCGACCAACTGACGCCACTCTTCGTCCCTTCTCGGCCAAAAGAAAGCCACTAGGCCGGTGAGAAGCGCGCCTCCCGAAAAGAGCGCCCCCACAAGGAACAAGATGGGGTAGAGTGGGCTGTGCCAGATTTCTTGGGCCGCCACGGTCGCGAAAAGTGCCCCGACTCCTCCGTGGAACGCGACCGCTAGAGGGATGCCAACGACTGCCAGTCCTTTCAGGATTCGGCCGTCACGTTTCACCGAAGAAGGGGACTGTTCATTGCGACCTGACTTCACCAATTTCGTGAAGCTCCTCTTGAAGCCCGACGCCATGCCTTCCCAAGGCGGAAGCTCAACCCGAAAGGCGAAGAAGAGCTCCGCCAAGAGAAGAACAAAATAGGCTGTGTACATCCACACCATCCAGGCCATCATGGAATTGAGTTGCGGGCGGGTAAAGATCTCAATCGCCCTTAGCTGGTGGCCGATGTCTGACCAGATAGTGAGCAACGCCATCAGAAGGGTCACAATAGCCGTGTAAAGAGAAAACCTTCCGACTGGTCGCAGCTGCTTGACGCCGAACGCGTAGACCAAGCTTGACAAGAGAAAAGCTCCGGCCGAGAGCCCGATGAAGTAGATGTAGGCTGCGACCCAGAGGCCCCATGGGACATAGCTTGTCAGCGCCGTCAGCTGGTTTCCAACCGTGAAATCCTCATAGAGGGCAATGCCCCCCCAAACAAACAGCCCAGCCCAGACTATGTAGAAAGGCACATGCTTCAATTTCAAGGTCCTTCGCGTTGCTGGCGGGGTTTCTATTTTTTCCAAATCATTTTGTCCCCTGGTCCTAGTTCAGATAGTACACCTTGGGCTCCGTCCCCAGTTCTTCCTTTAGGCGTGAAGCGTTAGGCAGTGCGGCCAGCTCCGAGACCAAGCTGTCCGGGTCATTCAAATCTCCAAAATAGGTCGCCCGGCCCATGCAGGAAAGCACGCACGCGGGAAGCAAACCCTGCTCAATCCGTTGCGTGCAGAAGTGGCACTTCCTTGCGTTGTGTATGGGAGAGTTTCCATCTGTGCGATCCCAGACCTCGCCGTATTCCAAGCTCGGGACGCTCTCAAACGTCAGCGGCGATGTTGAGCCGTAACTGTCTGTCCCATAGTATTCTCCGAAATCGAATGTTCGCGCCTGGTACGGGCAGGCAGTTATGCAGTAGCGGCATCCAATGCAAACGTCGTAGTCGATGACCACTATGCCGTCCGCTCGCTTGTACGTCGCATCAACCGGACATACGGGGACGCACGGCGGGTTGTCGCACTGCATGCAGGGGCGAGGCGTGAAGGTCTTGCTCACGTTTGGATAGGTGCCGTTTGTCTCTGTTATCACGGGTCTGTAGACGACCCCGGGCGGAAGCTTGTTCTCCTGAATGCAGGCAATGGTGCACGCCTGGCAGCCCGTGCACTTTCTCAGGTCGATCACCATCCCCCATCGCCTCTGTTCGATAGGCTTCTGCAATGCGCGCTGCAAATCTTCCATCATTCGGACGACCGGGTCCTCTCCGTTAATCGCTTCGGGGAGGCCGGGGATTTCTGCTAGCTGGACTGTCACCTGTTGAGATGCAGAAGCGGTCTGTTGTTGCTGATGGGACGTTGTCGGCTTGAAAAGTGTAGGAGCGTTCGCTATCACGGGAGCGGCAATCGCGACCCCAAAGGCGGCCTTGGCGAAGTCAGAAAGGAACTTGCGCCTGTCCGCGTCGCCTCCCTTCGAGGCTTCTTTGGCTTCGGCCAGCTCAATCTCGTCGCTCATAGACCAAAGCGGCACCAGCCGGAGGCGATGTGACTGTTG
>CAZIDA010000551.1:0-2523 GCA_964537865.1 uncultured Acidobacteriota bacterium | reverse complement strand
GGAATCATCGCTTCTTCTTCGTCGAGAGACTTGCCGCGCCTCTCAAAAATCTCTTGTCACAATTCCCGTTTGGTCAGCACCACGGCGCCGAGAATCGCAATCAAAATCAGCACCGAGATGAACTCGAACGGCAGCAGGTATTCGGTGAACAACAACTTCCCCACGGCTTCCGTGGAGCCGACCAGCGTCGGGTGGGTTCCGGCGCTGTTTCCCAATTCCGCTCGCCGAAAGAGAAGGGCGATCTCCGCGAGCAGGCACAGCCCCAACGGAACTCCGACGATTTTCAGAATCCGGCTGGGCTTGGCCTTCGGCTCTTCTTCCCGGGGATTGAGCAGCATGATGACGAACACGAACAGCACCATGATGGCGCCGGCGTAAACGATCACCTGCACCACCGCCAAAAACTCGGCGTACAACATGATGTAAAAGATCGACAGCATGCCCATCACCACGATCAGCGACAGAGCGCTATGGATGGGGTGCTTCTGGATCACCATGTTGATGGCCGCCGCCACGGCGATGGCCGCAAAAATAAAAAATAAGATCGTTTCCATATTCGACTTCGCCGACGTGCTCGGCGACCGCGCGTTTCAAAATCTCGCTTGCTTCGGTTCAAAAGTCCGGTGAAAAGGCCGCGCCTCAACTCGGCTTTTCGGATCTACTCAACCTCGCCACGCGACGATCAAGCTGGTGAGGACCACGTTGGCCAGCGACAGCGGAACCAGGAACTTCCAGCCGAAGGCCATCAGTTGATCGTAACGAAAACGCGGCAGTGTGCCGCGCGTCCAGATGTAGAAAAACATGAACAAAAAAACCTTCAACAAAAACCAGAACAGCGGCAGCAGACCTTGCAGCCACACCGGCCCAAACATCGGCCCGTGCCAGCCGCCGAAAAAGAGCGTCGTCGCCAACGCCGACACCGTAATCATGTTGGCGTACTCCGCCAGGAAAAACATCGCAAACTTCATGGAACTGTACTCGGTGTGAAAGCCGGCCACCAACTCCGTCTCGGCTTCCGGAAGATCAAAGGGCACGCGGTTGGTTTCTGCTATCGCGCTGACAAAATACGTGAAGAAGGCGATCATGAGCGGGAACATGAAGATATTCCACTTGGGGATGAACCCCAGCCACGTGCCACTTTGAAGATCGACGATCTTTTCCAAACTCAAGGTGCCGGTCACGAGCAACACGCTAATCACCGAAAGACCCAACGACAATTCGTAGCTGATCATCTGCGCCGACGAGCGCAGCCCGCCGATGAGCGAATATTTGTTGTTCGACGCCCATCCGCCCAACGCGATTCCATACACGCCGATGGAGGTCAGCGCAAAGATGAACAGGATGCCGACGTTGAGATCCGTAATCTGAAACCGCACGCTGTGAGAACCGAAATGCGCCACGCTTCCGAAGGGAATGACGGTGATGGTCATCAACGCCGGCACAAACGCCAGCAGCGGCGCCAGCGTGTAAATAAACTTCGACGCTTCGCCGGGAACAAGGTCTTCTTTGAAGATGAATTTCAATCCGTCGGCGAGCGGCTGCAGCAAGCCGTGCCAGCCGACGCGCGTCGGTCCCCAGCGCACCTGAAGGTGCGCCACCAACTTCCTCTCCAACCAGGTGCTGTAAGCCACCGCCGTCAACATCGCCAAGATGACGACGATGGATTTCACCGTGGTGTCGAGAAGAAACGCTGTCAGCTCACTCATAATTTTTGGAATGCCATTACGGGTTCAAACGATTTCGCGCCGCATCCTCACATTTGATACTTTTCCACGAACGCCTGCTGCACCGCGGCGCGGGGCTCGAGTTGTACCAGGGTGGGGCTGTGGGCGGCCAGCGATCCGGATGCATAGAGCGATCGATGGCGACTCGGACAAATCGATTGCGCGAGTCGATTCAACTCTTCAGCCTCCAAAAAAGCCTCCGAGGCGGACAACGTGATGACCGGAATGCCTCCTCGCATCAACTCTTTGACGCCGACCCCGGAATATCCGGGGACGAGCATCGCAATTTCTTTCAGCACCGCAGTCCAGGGAGCGTGCAACCATTCCGTCGCTCCGCAGGCCCGCGCCAAATCCACAATCATTTCCAAATCCGATTTCACACCGGGCGATGGGAACAAGGCGCGCTGCAAGCGCTGCGTCTCGCCGCCGCAGTTCGTCATTGTTCCCTCTTTCTCGGCGAACGATGCTGCGGGAAAAACCACATGCGCGCGTCGCGCCGTTTCCGTCATGAAAAGATCGGAGACCACCAACAGCTCCAACGCCTCCAACGCGGAAACGGTCGCGGGATCGATCTTCGACTCGCTGGGATTGGCAAATTCCGCGGCCGGATTGGCGCCAAACACGAGTAAGGCCTTCACCTGCCCTTGCCGTGCCGCTTCCATCATTTCCGGCTGCGTTAGTCCGGGCCGATCGGGAATCGTTCCGCCCCAAGGATTTTCGAAGCGGGCGCGCGAGGCCGCGTGATTCACCGGTGAAAATCCGGGCAACAAATTCGGCGCAACGCCCATCTCCATGGCGC
>CAZIDA010000550.1:0-2524 GCA_964537865.1 uncultured Acidobacteriota bacterium | reverse complement strand
AACGGGGGTTTTCACACAGACTCTTTCAGGGACCTCCTTCGATCAAGCTCGATCTCATCCGATCATTTTCATCTTCTTGGGCGGTCGCCGCGGCGGCCGTGTGGGACTGCCCCGAAAATAGCTGAGGGTTTCTCGGCGCATCTCTGCGTCCTCGGCGCCTCTGCGTTGAGTGACCGCCCCAGGAAGCGAAAATTCTCATGCCCTTGGGCGGTCGCCGCGGCGACCATAGGCGACCACTCCGAAAATTTGGTGAAGATCCTCATGAAAAAGCAAAACTTCAAGTGTCAAATGCCAAATTCCAAACTAAAATCAAAATTCAAATGCCAAACGAAAACGCATTCTCTCACGCCTCAATTATTTCTTTAGCAAGAGAGTTCCTGCTTGGCATTTGATAGTTGGCGCTTGTTTGGAATTTGTCACTTGAAATTTGATCCTTGCGCTTCCTGAATAGCCTTTGACGCCACCGGCGCCAGCAGTTCGTATCCTGTATCGTTGGGATGCAGGCCGTCGCTGGAGAATCCATCCCGAAGCATGCCCGCCGAATCAACCAGCGCGGAATAATAATCCGCCACGGGCGCATGAATTTCCCGCGCGTAACTCTTAATCCATTCGTTCAAATGCAAGATATCGGAGGGCGGATGATCGGTGGTTTGATGAAAGCGCGTGTAGTCGCTGACCGGCGTCAGGGTGCAGAGAATGACTTTGACATGATGAAGCCGCGCCAGCTCGGTGATGGCGCGAATATTCTCTTCCACCATCGCGAGCGTCACGGGGCCGGTGTTGCCGGCAATATCATTGGTGCCCGCAAGCAGAATGACGGCGGTCGGACGCAATCGGATGACATCCGGGAAGACGCGCAAGAGCATCTGCGCGGTCGTTTGACCGGAGATTCCGCGGTTGATGTAGGGCCGGCCCGGAAAATATTTGGAGAGATTCCAAAAGTCGGTGATGGAGTCTCCGAGAAAAACCACGCGCCCGGGCTGCGGCGCCGTCGCCATGAGCCGCTGATCGTCCTCATAATATCGCCCGATCTGCGGCCAGTCCTTCAAGCTGTCGGCTAAGCGCTGACCAAAAATCGCCGAACAACATTGAGTCTTGGTGGGAACGTATGTGGGAACAAGCTGGGCGACGACGGGAGAGCTGAGCCCCATCAATCCCCAAACAAGAACCCACCGCGCGCGAGCGACCATCCGTTCCATAAACGCACCTCCGGAGATGTAACTATAGAGAACGATAAAATATAGTGACAGCAGATGGGATTCTCAAAACGCTATTGCTCGGGTAGACCCGGCGAGCGTTCCTCTCGCCGGGGAGCCGAGCCTCAGGATAAAGTCGACCCATCGGCTTTCGATCAAACAGGAAGTTCTTGATGGGTGGCCCGCGACCCCGCCGAGAAACGCGCACGGCGGGCCTACCCACTCCAGAAGGCGTCACTATATTTTGTCATCCTCAATAGGAATCTGATTGGAACGTCCTGCGAGGAGACAGAGGCTTTACGAAGGGAGCGCCGCCGCCCCTTTCGAACTTCAACTTCGTCTCCCGAGTTTTCGGCATGATACCACTTCGCGAGAGGATCCACGAAACATCCGGAACGAAAACACGCATCCCAAGGATTTCAAAGTGGCGTATGCGGGCGTCCCGGTGAGCGATTTGGTCGCTCGCATGGGATACAAAGGGCAGGAGTACCGCGACCTTTATTCCGCGCCGTATCACATCGGCAAAACCGCCGAGGATGACGTCAACGAATATCGCCGGCGCTCTCCCGCGTGGAACGCCGAAAAACTTCAGACACCGCTGCTGATTCACACCAACACCAACGACGAAGACGTGAACCCGCCGCGGCGGGAAGTCGAGCACCTGATTCAGGCGCTGAAAGCGGCGGGGAAGCAATTCGAGTACAAGATTTATCAAGACGCTCCCGGCGGACACATGTTCAACCGCATCGACACGAAGTTGGCGCAGGAATCGCGCGCGGAAGTCTATCGATTCCCTGCAAAATATCTGAATCCGCCAAATCCGGTGAAGTAGGGCTATTGAGGAGTGAAGGGGGTGTTGAAAGCGCGCCTTCGCCGGCGGTCTGCGATTGAGCCGAGCACTGGACATCCGGCCTTTATTGACCCGGCTTTTGCGCGGCCCGCAACCCCTGCGCCTGTCCTACCAGCTTCTTCAACCTGCCCTCGATCGACGCATCACCGATGTGCTCATCCTGGAGTACGCCATCCGCGTCAATGGTGAAGGTGTGTGGAATGGCCTCCACGGCAAACAGCCTCGCAATCGACCCCGTAAACCCTCCGTCGCAGTACTGCGGCCAGGTCATACCGTTTTTCGCGATGAAGTTCTTCCACTTCTCTCGATCGCTGTCGAGGCTCACGCTCAAGATCACCAGGGGCCGGCCTTGGAAATTGTCGGCGATCTTTCGCAAATGAGGTAGCGCTGCCCGGCACGGCGCGCACCATGTGGCCCAGAAGTCGATCAATACGACCTTTCCCTTTAGATCGTCCGGCGAAACGCGCTGCCCATTCAG
>CAZIDA010000549.1:0-2548 GCA_964537865.1 uncultured Acidobacteriota bacterium | reverse complement strand
TCCGTATCCTATCCCAACTTTCTCGATTGGGAGCGCGACAATCGATCCTTCGAGTCGGTGGCGGCGTTTCGAGGCGACGATTTGAGCTTGACCGGGTCTGGAGAAGCGGAACGGGTTCGCGCTCAGATGATTTCCGCGAATTTCTTCTCGACGCTGGGCGTGAAGCCGGTGCTGGGCCGCTTGTTCACCCAGCAGGAAGATCTCGTAGGCGGCGCGCAGGTGGTCTTGCTCAGTGAAGGATTCTGGAAGCGAAAATTTGGCGGCGATGCGGACATCGTCGGCAAGGCCATCACGTTGAACGGCGTCGCTTACACCGTGACGGGGATCATCCCCTCGAGCTTTCATCTCTCCGTCGGCAACTTTCGCACCAGCGACGCGTACATTCCCATCGGTCAATGGAACGATCCGACCTTTCGCAATCGCCGCGTGGGCATGGGCATGGACGCGGTGGGCCGACTGCGCGCGGGCGTGACGTTGGCGCAAGCGCGCTCCGACATGGATCGCGTGGCGGCGAATCTCGCGGTCACGTATCCGGACACCAACAAAGGAGTCGGCGTGACCGTGATTCCGCTCAAACAAGATGTCATCGGCGACATCCAACCGTTTTTGTGGGTGCTGCTCGGGGCGGTGGGATTTGTTTTGTTGATCGCTTGCGTCAACGTCGCTAACCTGCTGCTGACGCGATCGATGGGACGGTCGCGCGAATTCGCGATCCGCGTGGCTCTCGGCGCCGGACAAGCGCGAATCCTACGACAGATTCTGACGGAAAGCGTTCTCCTCAGTCTCAGCGGCGGTTTGTTAGGGTTGACGGTGGCGGCGTGGGGCACCAAGGCCGCGCTGAGCGTGTTGCCGACGGCGCTGCCGCGCGCCGAAGAAATTCATCTCGATGCGCGCGTCCTTTTTTTCACGCTCCTCATCTCCATTCTGGTTGGAATCATTTTCGGTTTGGCGCCGGCGCTGCGTAGCTCGCGAACTGACCTGCACGAGTCCCTGAAGGAAGGCGGGCGCGGCATGAGCGGCGCGCGCCATCGCACGCAAGCGGCGTTCGTGGTCGCGGAGATGGCGTTGGCGCTGGTGTTGCTGGTCGGCGCCGGTCTCATGATTCGCAGCTTGATGCGTCTGTGGGCGGTCGATCCCGGCTTCAATCCGCACCGCGTTTTGGTTTTCGGCGTCAACATGCCGCCGTCGCTGGCGCGCTCCAAACCGGACCAGATCCGCGCCACTTTCCGCCAACTCCAAAATCAAATCACTTCTTTGCCCGGGGTACAGGCGGCATCGATGAGTGTGGGCGGGCTGCCGATGTTCGGCGATTCCGAATTGCCCTTTTGGTGTGAAGGCGAACCGAAGCCGGCCAGCGACCAGGATATGAAAACGGCATTGTGGTATCCGGTGGAGCCAGGCTATTTTGTCGCCATGCAAATTCCACTTCTCCGCGGACGATATCTGACCCCACAGGATAACGAACATTCCGTGCCGGTGGTGGTGATCGACGAGAAGCTGGCGAGCCAGTATTTCCCCGGACAAAATCCTCTCGGGAAGCATCTGAACTTGGAACTGGTGGGTGGAACTTGGGAAATTGTCGGTGTCGTGGGCCACGTCAAACAGTGGGGGCTCGACAGGGACGCCAATATGCCGATCCAAGCGCAGTTCTACATGCCGATGATGCAAATTCCCGATCAATTCATGCCGCTGGTGGCGCGCGGCGTTGGCGAAGTGGTGCGCACTCAAACCGCGCCTCAATCGTTCGTGGCGCCCATCCGCCGCGCCATCGAACAAATGAACAGCGAGCAGGTGGTTTACGACATGAAGACCATGGACGAAGTCGTTTCCCATTCGCTCGCGGCGCGGCGATTCTCCATGGCCCTGCTCGGTGTCTTTGCGGCGCTGGCGCTGTTGCTCGCGAGCATCGGCATTTACGGCGTCATCTCCTTCGTGGTGGGCGAGCGAACGCATGAGATCGGCATTCGCATGGCGCTCGGCGCCGACCGCCGCGACGTTTTGCGTATGGTTCTCGGACAGGGCGCGAAACTGGCGTTGCTGGGAGTGGGCGTCGGCTTTGCGGCCTCGCTCGGATTGACGCGATTGATGACGAAAATGCTCTTTGGCGTGAGCGCTCTGGATCCGCTGACGTTTATCGTCGTGGCGTTGCTGCTGTCCTTCGTCGCGCTGATGGCTTGCTATGTGCCGGCGCGCCGCGCCATGAAGGTCGATCCGATGATCGCATTACGATATGAATAGGGGTTGGGTGTCAGGGGCCAGGTGTCGGGTGTCGGGTGTCAGGAGTCAGGGGCCAGGGATTAGCCCCGCCGTCGCGGGAACGGCCGGGGCAATCAAAGCCGTCCATTGGGCTACCGCTCCAGGCCGCTGTGCTTAGCAAGTTTCGAAAATCTTACTATTCTGACAGGATTTTCAGGTCGCAACACTGTGACCATGAGCACCGTTTGGCTGCGGCCCCAGGCCGCTGTGCGCCTCAGGAGTAAATGATCGTGCGCCGGGCGATACATTTTCATGCCGCTGGATGCAGCCCCGCCAATCGAAGAACTGTGCC
>CAZIDA010000548.1:0-2557 GCA_964537865.1 uncultured Acidobacteriota bacterium | reverse complement strand
CTGCTGCAATTTTTGTCCCTGCTTTTTACCAACCCTTGCGTAATTTGGGTTGAATAACTCGCTTGCCCTAGCAATCACGTTGGAAATTCCTTGTGTGCAGAAATCACCTGCTGATAATTCGACCAGTGGCCAACCAACCTCCTGTGCGAAAGAGCGAGCGATTGTCGTCTTCGCGGTTCCTGGAGGGCCAAAAAGAATCACAGAGCGTGCAGCATCAAGTAGACGTCCCGAGCGAATGGGTTCAAGTATCCTCTGGTCGATGGCAGTCTTAAATCCACTGTCGACCAAGCGTGACCAGTTTAAAGCCGACTGGGAACGTGGTCGAGGCAGTTGTCGGAGGGCATTGGTTTTGATTGCCAGCGTGAGCGCATGATCTAAGGCAGCCAACAGATCAAGAACAAGAGCGTTGAACCAACACGCAACATGAGGAGAGGTGTCGGCGCGCCAACGAGGAATGGCAGTATCACTAACGTCCTGCGACTTCAGCCAGTGAAAGAGACGTTCAATGCGTTCAACATGCGTCTCCAGCCAGTTGATTTCTGGGTGGCGGGCAATCTCAAGCAGAATTTCAAGGCTTGAACAGCCAACAAATGAATTACCCAAGCGAACGACATTTCGTTGTGACCAAATACCCGACGAAAGCTGGCCTTCAAGAAATAGATTGATGGCTCGATGGAGAATGGCTGGATTCCAAAGGTTGCCCAAGTGGAGAAGACCAACAGCCCCTAGTCCGAGCCGAATGGGATCGAATCGGAACGGATCCTGCGACTGAACAAAGGAGAGTTGGGCTGCCACCTCCACCTGAAATGCTACCTCCGCCTTTTCCTTCACTGAATCGTCAAAGGAATCTGTGGCTCTCAATGCTTTAACAGCAAGGAACAAGAAGAACGGATGACAGTAGTCGATGTCACTCGAGGGCTTCAATACACTAGTTGGGTTATAATTGCTAATGTACTGTTTCAAGAGCTGTTTGTGTCTTGTGAGGTCCTCATCCCCACCTATGCCTGCCATTTGAAGAGCCAAGACTATCTGTGCCGTCTCGAAAACGTTCGGAACTACGGCGGGATCAGATGACCAATAATCGCCATCTCTCTTTGCCATACTGAAGGTATGGAGGCAATCTTCATTGTCAGGGAATTTCCCGCGGTGCGTCACAAGCCATGGGTTCGATGAAAGCGAGATCAATGCTCGAGCAGTAGTAACTGTGTGAGGGCGATCCGTTTCGCGATTGTAATAATCGACAAAGCGATGGTGATCTGATGTAATAAACACGGACAATATTTCGTCAGCTCTTGCGAGCCATCCTGCGGTTTCCTGACGGAGTTCACGAAATCGAACAATAAGGGATTCCATATCATCGAATGTACTGGACCAACTTTGTCGAGCAACCTGCTGAACCATCACAGCCCATTCCACTCGGACTTGGGACAATCTCTGACCGGGATTCTAGCTGGGATTTTCATCTCGGCTTACAAGGCGGCTCACATTGCACAAGCTCGCCATTCAGTCCGTGAAACAGGATCGATGGCCGCAAGACCTCCAGTGCCAGCCGTGTCCAGAAATAAAAGGCCCCTCCCCTCCTCGAGCCACTAACAAAAACAGTTTACGGCTCAGGAACAGACAGATCAATAAGAATCTTCAAGCAAGATCCCTTATGTGGCAGATCGAAAGAAACTCTTCACAACGGCCCATTTTCTCCTTGTGGGCTTGCTCACTTCCCTCTCCCACTTCGAAACGTTGCCTTCATCCAACCCCACCCTTCTGACCAACTGCTCCTGCGACAATCCGAGCGCGGAGCGGATGGCTTTCAGCCATTGCCCGAAGGTCCACCGCGGATCATACGGTGCATAGCCAAGGAAGTTGATGATTCTCGGAATGAACCTTATCGCTGGCACGGTACGGTTCGTCTCCAAGTTATGAATGGTCTCCTCTGTGGCCCGATCTGAGCCGACACTTTCCTTTGCAGCAGTCCGAGATACAGCCGCTTCTTCCGGATATGATCCCCTAACGTCTTGATTTCTTTGGAATAGGCTGGCGGAGGACGCTTTTGGGCTTTGAGGCGCCACCCGCAACATAGCAACGCAACCCTGTCCCTGCGGGCATTTCAACGATCCCACCCGCGAATGCACCTGCACGCCGCCTTTAATCCAACGGTGCGTGTCGAGGATCTCCGGCCCATTGCTCGATTGCATCGACATTCACATCGACGTGGTGGCGGTGAAGTACCGCGAACTCTCTTCCCCGGAACTTTCCGAAGGCTGCGCCGTTATCCGCGAGCGCGTCGCCGCGGCTTGGCGAGCGCAGTTGAGACGCCTTGCGGCCGACAAGATTTTCTCCAACGCGCAGATGACGCCCCGATTGATTTGCAAATACTGCACGATCGACGACGCCTGCCAGCGTCTCATGGAAACCGCCATCACCAAGAAAGGACTCAGCGCCCGCGCCTACGACCGCATCTTGAAAGTCGCGCGCACTATCGCCGACCTCGCCGGCGCCGATCGCATCGCCGCTCCACACATCAGCGAGGCGATTCAGTATCGCAGTCTGGATCGGAATT
>CAZIDA010000547.1:0-2558 GCA_964537865.1 uncultured Acidobacteriota bacterium | reverse complement strand
GCCCGACACCGACATTTATCGTGACCGCCAAGTGGTGGCGGAGCGATTGTCGGTGATTGCCGGCCAATTGCCGGTGGGAGTGCAGCCGCCAGTATTGACGCCGCTCACTTCTTCCACCAGCGTGGTCATGGTCATCGGATTGACCTCGAACAAACTCTCGCCGATGGATTTGACCACGGTCGCGGACTGGACCGTCAAACAACGACTCCTGGCGGTTGCCGGCGTTTCGAAAGTGGCAGTCTTCGGAGCGGAGACGCGGCAAATCCAAATTCAATTCGTGCCGCAGAAGCTGGTGCAGCACGATGTGACCTTGGACGAAGTGATCGCGGCTGCCGAGCGCGCCACCGGTATTCGCGGCGCCGGATTCATCGACACGCCCAACCAGCGAGTGGTTCTGCAATCGGAAGGGCAGGCGCTGACGCCGAACGAGATCGCGCAGACGGTGTTGCTTCGCCAAAACGGCGTGAACCTCACCGTCGGCGACGTGGCGCGCGTGGTCGATGCGCCGGCCCCGGCTATTGGCGGCGCGTCTTATCGCGGGCAGCCCGCCATCATTTTGAATGTCTCCTCGCAGTACGGCGCCAACACGCTGCAGGTGACGGACGGTCTCGACCGCGCCATTCGCGAGCTGAGGCCCGCGCTCGAAGCCCAGTCCATCACAATTCATCCCAGCATTTTTCGCCCGGCGGGCTTCATCGAGACAGCCCTCGCGAACGTCCGGCACTCCCTCTTGATTGGGGCGATCCTCATCATCGTCGTCCTCTTCCTGTTCCTTTTCAATCTTCGCACCGCCGCTATTTCTTGCGCCGCCATCCCGCTGTCGCTGCTCGCAGCCGTTATTGTACTGGGGTATCTCGGACAAAGTTTGAACACCATGACCTTGGGTGGACTGGCGATTGCCATTGGCGAAGTGGTCGACGACGCCGTGATCGACGTGGAGAACATTTACCGTCGCCTGCGCCTCAATCGGCATTCCCCGCAGCCGCGCCTCGCGCTGCAGGTGGTCTTCGACGCGTCCATCGAAGTCCGCAGCGCGGTCGTTTATGCCACCTTCGCGGTGGTGTTGGTTTTCGTTCCCGTTTTGACGATGTCCGGACTGGCGGGGCGAATCTTCGCGCCCTTGGGGATGGCGTACATTTGGGCGATCCTGGCGTCGTTGGCCGTGGCGTTAACGGTCACGCCCGCGCTCTCGTTCTTGCTGCTTGCGCGCCGCGACCTGCCGGAACAGGAGCCGCCGGTCGTTCGGCGATTGAAAGGCGGCTACCGGTGGCTGCTCGGCAAAGTGGAGAAACACCCCTGGGCGGTGATGGGAACGGTCGCCGTGCTCGTCCTCGGCGGTTTGGCTATCCTCCCTTTTCTCGAAGGATCGTTCGTGCCCGATCTTCAGGAGGGACATTTCATTGTCCACATGACGGCGGCGCCGGGGACGTCGATTGACGAATCGCTGCGCATGGGGGCCAAGGTGACTCGCGCCTTGCTTCAGATTCCCATCGTGAGTTCCGTGTCGCAACGTGTGGGACGCGCCGAATTGTCGGACGATATTTTGGGAACGCACTCCAGCGAATTCGAAGTCAGTCTCAAGACTCTTCAAGGCCGGGAAGCGCGGAACGCCAAAGCGGACATTCGCGCCGTGCTCAGCCATTTCGCCGGGGCCGCCTTTTCGGTGAATACCTTTTTGACGGAGCGCATCAACGAAACCATCTCCGGCTACGGCAGCGGATTTGTGGTGAACGTGTTCGGCAACAATCTGGATCGACTGGATGAAGCCGCGCAAAAGGTGCAGCGGGTGCTGACTCAAACGCCGGGGGCGCGGGACGTGCAGGTTCAATCGCCGCCGGGGATGCCGCAAGTGGTGGTGAAGCTGCGTCCGGCGGATGTGGCGCGCTGGGGATTTGATCCGGTGAAGGTGCTCGATGCCGTCCGCACGGCCTACGGCGGCGACGTGGTCGGACAAATCTATCAGGGCAATCGCGTGTTCGATGTCTCCGTCATTCTCAATCCGCGGGAGCGCGACCGCATGGAAGAGATTGGCGCGCTGCCGCTGCGCAGCCCCGACGGAAATTTCGTGACTCTCGGCCAGTTGGCCGACATCTACGAAACGTCCGGGCGATACGTGGTTCTCCACGAGGGCGCACGCCGAGTCCAAGCCATCACCTGCAACATCGAAGGCCGCGACGCCAGCGCTTTCGAAGCGGATGTGCGACAGCGCATCGCTCGGCTCGAACTGCCGCGCGACACCTACGTGGAGTTCGCGGGAACGGCAGCCGCCGAGGCCAAGTCGCGCCGCGATCTGATTGTCCACTCCTTGCTGGCGGGCTTGGGAATTGTCCTGCTGCTCTCGGTGGTCATGCGCAATGCCAGAAATTTGATTTTGGTGTTAGCCAATCTTCCTTTTGCCCTCGTCGGCGGTGTGATCGCGGCCTTTGCCACCGGCGGACAATTCTCCCTCGGATCCATGGTCGGCTTTGTCACTCTTTTCGGCATCACGCTGCGAAATTCCATCATGATGATTTCGCATTACGAGCACCTGGTGGAAGCGGAAGGAATGACTTGGGGAA
>CAZIDA010000546.1:0-2577 GCA_964537865.1 uncultured Acidobacteriota bacterium | reverse complement strand
GGTCGGGGATGATGTATCCGGATTCACCGCCGGCCACCGACGTCCAATCTCGAAATGAAATTTCGCCGTAATTGCCGCGACTGGTGATGCCCACCGTGCCGCTGTCTTGCTGCGATCCGTAAATGTGATAAGGGAATTGATTGTCGACGGCCACGTGATACATCTGCGCCGTGGGTTGATTGTACCAGGAGCTCCAAGTCGCGCCATCGTCCACGCTGATGACGGTTCCTTGATCGCTCGACACAATCATTCGCGTTGGATTGTCCGGATCAATCCAAAGATGGTGATAATCGTCTCCGCCGGGCGCTCCTTTGATGGCGACAAACGTCCGGCCCCCATCGGTGGACCGATAGAGCGCGACATTCGGCAGATACACGATATCCGGATTTTTCGGATCGACGGTCACTTCGCTGAAATACCAAGCGCGTCCGCGAACGCGTCGATCGGTTCCTACGAGTTGCCACTCTTTACCGCCGTCGTCGGAGCGAAAGAGCCCGCCGTCCTTGGCGTCGATGAGAGCGTAAACTCGATCGCCATCGCTGGGCGCGACGGCCACTCCCACGCGGCCCCAAGGTCCGGTGGGCAAACCGTGTCCCGTAATCTGTGTCCACGTGACGCCTTCGTCCGTGGATTTGTAGAGCCCGCCGCCCGGCCCGTCGGTCGGGGGATACACGTTCCACGGCGGACGCCGCGTTTGCCACAGCGCCGCAAACACCACGCGCGGATTGTTGGCGTCGAAACAGAGATCGATGGCGCCGGTGTCTTCATTCTTGTACAAAACTTTCTGCCAAGTCTGGCCGCCGTTCGTTGTGCGAAACACGCCGCGCTCCGCGTTGGGACCGTACGCATGTCCCAGCGCCGCCACCAAAACAATGTCCGGATTGCGAGGATCGATGAGAACGCGGCCGATGTGCCGCGTGTCGTCGAGCCCGATGTGCGTCCAGGTTTTTCCGCCGTCCGCGGATTTGTACATTCCATTTCCAAAAGAAATGTCGGAACGCGTGTCGGCTTCACCGGCGCCGACATAAATAATGTTGGGATCGGACGGCGCAATCGCCAGCGCCCCAATCGAAGAAACCGGTTCATGATTGAAGATGGGATGCCAAATGAGTCCGCCATCCGTCGTCTTCCAAACTCCACCGCCCACGCCGCCAAAATAGAAGGTGTACGGTTCACCGGGGAAACCGGCAGCGGCCAGCGCGCGCCCGCCGCGATGCGGACCCGCCAGTCGCCACCGCAGGCCTTGAAGCAGGGAAGCGGGAACCGTTTGCGCGAACCCGCAATTTCCCCACGCCAAAAACGAGGAAATGAAAAGAAAAATGAAGAAGCGCTTCCTGGTTTGCCACAGAACTTTCATTCAAAAAATCTCCCTGCTCGTGGGGCAGACACCCGCCGCGGCGGGTCTGCCCCGAAAATAGCCATCGTGGATGCTTGGGTAGCCGCGGTGTCCGCCGCGGCGGACACCGCGGACTCCCATCTGCCCCAAGAATGGGTTTCTGTCGCCGGCCAAGGCGGGCTTGTCAGGATCTTTGGGGTCGCCTAACCCCACGCTGAGAAGCTGTGAAAAAATCGGCTTGCGACCACTTTTCAATAGCACAACCCAATGAAAACATTAGAGGGCGAAAATGTTATTTTCGATTTTTTCACACCTTCTGACGCGTGGGGCTAAAGATCTATCGCCCTATCGGGCTTGCATCGTTGCAACCCTGAAATATTTTCATCCCCTTGGGTGGTCGCTGCGGCGACCATGAGCGACTGCCACGAAAATGAGCAAGGTTTCCTTTGCGCAACCTCCGCGTCCTCGGCGCCTTTGCGGTGAATGGCCATCCCGGCTGGCGAAACATTTTCATGCCATCGAGTGCTCCGATGCGTCGGATTTGTGCCACGACGGTCTCAGCATCCCGCTAAAACGTCTTCACGTTGATGGCGTGGACCTGATATTGTTGCGCCAGCTTCTGGAACGCGGCAATATCTGTTGTGACGATGCCGTTCCATTCCGCCATGAGCGCTTGCGTTGACTTCTGCAATTCATCGAAGCGCTGATAATCGGCAGCCGTGGGAGCAAAATCGCTGTCGCCGTCGGCATCCATCGCCAGGAACGCCCATTGGCCGTCAATTCCCAACGGATAATTGAGCGACTCTTCGTTGGCGGCGGCTTGGAGGTTGATCAGCTTTTTCTCGAGCCCTTCGATTTTCTGATCGAGCGATTGATCGGCCTCGTCGACCGGTTTCATCGCCGCGTCTTGAGGAAGACGATGGCGCAGCTCTTGAAGTTGACGCCGGGCGTCGATCATTTGGTTGACGGTATGGTAGACGCGTCCCAACTCCCCATGAACTTGCGTCAGAAACTCAAACTGCTTCTGCAAATCGGCGGTCGACGTTTTGACGCGCGGATCGGGCTTCACTTCGAGCGGCGCGGTCAACATTTTTCCGCCAACCGTCAGGCGCACCTGGTAATTTTCCGGCAACACCATCGGGCCCTTTTCTCCGTCGTCGTATTCGTAAAGATAGTAGCCGGAGACCGGCGGCGTGCGATCGTAGCGCAAGTTCCACACGAAGCGATTCAGCCCCTTCTTC
>CAZIDA010000545.1:0-2581 GCA_964537865.1 uncultured Acidobacteriota bacterium | reverse complement strand
GGATCGTTGAGGGCGCCAGTGGACGGCTGAAATGAGCATTTTCTTCGAGAGCGGCCTTCCAAAAACGCGGCAAAAACGATTTTCGAAATGGCAGTGATTCCCCGTTTTGGAGTGCGCCGCCGCGGCGGCGCTTTGGTTGCCGGGCGCGATCAACTGGGAGGACGTGACTGGCCGCACGGAGCAAAAGCGGTGGTCCGCGACGGACCACCGCAGTCCAACCTGAAAGTCATCCCTCACCGGTCGGCCCAGGATACGCAAAGAGCGCGTATCCTGGCTACCAATGCAGGAATCGGCATGGTAGACGGAATCCGTTGTAGAATGACATGAACCAGAAAATGGAGTGCAATTGCATTGCGAAAGGAGATACAGAAATGAGGTTAAAAATATCTTTGATGCAAAGAATAGTCGGAGGCTCAAGGTGGATGGTTGATGGCAGGTTGTTGGTCTGTTTCAAATGGCCCTCAAAAAAAGGCCAAGGCTATCAGAAGGAATTGAACAGTTTCAATGCCACCTGAAAGCGATTGGCCGGTCCAACCTCACCATCTCAACCTACCGACGCGATCTCGAAAAGCTTTGCGCATACCTTGGGAATCCAAGGCTTGACCAAATTACCGACAATCAAATTGAAACCTTTTTGCTCGAACGGATGAATTCGAGAGGGACGACCAAGGCCTTGTCGGCCTGCACGATGAATCGACTCAAAAGCGCTTATCGCTCCTTCTTTAACTGGTGTCATCAAACCAAACGGATGCGCCATAATCCGAGCTCGTCGCTGTGTTTGACGAGAGCCACCTCCCCATCGACTCCACCGATGACGGCGGAAGAAATCAAGAAATTGCTTGCGGTCATGCACTGCTCCGGTGATCCATTGGCCTGGCGGGATGAGGCTCTTTTTGCGACGTATACGTTGACGGGAATTCGCCGCGCTGAGGCCCTGGCCTTGCGAATTAAGGATTACAACCGCAACGAACTTCTGTTGTCTCTGATTTCCACCAAGGGTGGTCAACCTGCTGTGCGGGTTGTTCCCGCCCAGTTGGCTCGGCTGCTGAACCAATACCTCTCCGGAGAGCCTTGGGCGGAGAGCTCTGATCCGAATGCGCCGATGTTTTCTGGGCGCTATCGCCATGCGCCCCTCTCAACGAACCAAGCGCAGGCGCGGCTCGAGCGGTGGAAGAAGATCGCGGGAATTCGGCGGCCCGTGACCATCCATTCGCTCAGGGCCGGATTCGCAACCCTGCTTCATCAAGAGACGGCGGATATTCTTCTGGTTGCTCGGGCCTTGGGACATGACGATCCCAAGATGACGCAGAGGTATGTCGGCCGCGATCTTGAAGCGCTGCGCGGAAAGATAGAGCGCTCCCTGAATGAAGTAATTGAAGTATAGCCGCTATACAAGAACCTCGATGGCGCGAGGATGAATTGTCAATTCTTGATAGCGCCGCCCCGAGAATAGATAGGCAAGCACTCCTGCCCGCGCACTGAAGGGTTTTGGTAGCCGGGATTCGCCCGGTTTTTGGCGAATCCCAGAGGTCCGCCCCGATGCATCGGGGCCGGCTGCCAGAACTCTGCACCGCGAGTCCTTCGCGAACTTCTTAGAGATTCAGCTTCTCGCGCGCGAGCATTAGAGCCACGATCGTCTTCGCATCCACGATGTCTCCGCCCATGAGCATGGCGTACACCTTCTGGCGCGAAATGACGTGGGCCTCAATCTCTTCATCTTCGTCCGGGTGAGGCCTCGTCTTCGTGAGTTGTGACGCCAGAACCAAGTGCATGCGCTCGTCCGTAAACCCCGGCGCCGAATAAAAAGAGCCTAAGGGAGAAAGCGTCTCGGCCCGATAACCCGTCTCCTCCTCCAACTCCCGCCCGGCCGCTTGAATGTTGGTCTCGCCCTTCTCGACGCTGCCGGCGGGCAACTCCCAAAGAAAATCGTCGACGGCATATCGAAATTGCCGAACCAGCAGAATCTCGTTGCGATTTACGAGAGGGAAGACGACGACGGCGGGCGGATGCCGGACCACATCGCGCGTGGAGGGCCGCCCATTCGGCTCCACCACGTAATCCTGAACCAATGAAATCGTTTTACCGGTGAAAATTTGTTTGGAGGTAATGATCTTTGACTTCGGCATAACCATCCCAACTCGGTTTTTCTCCCAACCTCAACCCTGCAATTCGTCATGGGTCTGGGCTACCCTCCAAGCGCATTCCTGAAGTCAACCGCGATAGGAAGCGTTGATCCTGATGTAATCTTCCGTCAGATCGCAGGACCAGATTGTTGTGGCGGAAGAACCCCGATGCAATTGAACAGCGATTAGAATATCGCTACCCGACAGGCGTTGCTTAGCTTCGTGCTCATCAAAAGGAACCGGCTCTCCTCTTCGACACACCGGCAACCCATTCATGGAAATATCGATGCGACCGGCATCGATGGCCGCGCCGGAATAGCCGGCGGCGCAAATAACGCGACCCCAGTTGGCGTCGGCGCCGGCCACGGCAGTCTTGACGAGCGGCGAGTTGGCGACGGCCCGCGCAACCAACTCCGCTTCGCGGGGCGTTCGTCCGCCGGCGACCCGCACTTCAAGAA
>CAZIDA010000544.1:0-2588 GCA_964537865.1 uncultured Acidobacteriota bacterium | reverse complement strand
GGACCGGATCGGTCAACGCGGTGGCGCCGAAGTCTGTGGATATTTGTTTCGCCAATCTCACCTTGAATATTTTTGAGACGATGTGGCCGGAATTTGAACGCGTGTTGAAGCCGGACGGTATTCTCGTCTGTTCGGGAATCTTGGAAAGCCAATCAGGGGAATTCAAATCTCAAATTCAAGCGCGAGGCTTTTTGGTTGAAGTGGCCGAAGTGGACGGTGAGTGGATTGCTTTCCTGGCGCGGAGGAAAGGAGCGCGATGACGGAACGCCGTTTGTTTGTGGAGGCCGCCGATTGGTCGCCGGATGAGATCTTCGTTCGCGGAGAACAGGCGCATCATTTGAAAGATGTCCTGCGCGCGCGGCCGGGAGCAGAGTTTGAATTCATCGACGGACAAGGTCGTTGGGCGCGCGCCGCGATCGCGGGGCTTCCGGCGCGCGGCGAGATTCGATGTCGAATTCAAGAGCAAAAATCAACTTCTCCGCCGCCGGAAACGCGGTTGGTGCTGATGCAGGCGTTGATCCGTTTTGAGAAGTTCGAGTGGATTTTGGAGAAGGCGACGGAGTTGGGAGCGACTCGCATTGTTCCGGTGATCACCGCTCACACCGAGGCGAAATGGCGCGAGCTGAGCGACGTGCGTTGGGAGCGTTGGCGCAAAATTTTGATCGAGTCGATCAAGCAGTGCCGGCGTTTGGATTTGCCGGCGCTGGCGCGGCCGCTGCGGTTCGACAACGCAATTCGAGCATCGCAAGCAAACACGCGGCTCATTTTGAGTGAGAAGATGGGGGCGCCTTCTTTCAAATCCGTGTCTCAGGCTCGGCTCTCAAATCCAAAGGAAGGAAGTTCGGCGCTCGCCGATCAAACCGTGACTGTGGTCATCGGGCCGGAAGGTGGCTGGTCCGCTGACGAAATTGCCTTTGCGGGAAGCTGCGGCTACTCGGCCGTCTCGCTGGGTGATGCCATTCTGCGTGCTGAGACGGCGGCGATCGCAGCCTTGGCCATCGCCCGGCATGAATTTCTCGATGACGGTTCGCGAGCTGAGGGCTGATGGCTGATGGCTGATGGCTGTTGACTGATGGCTGATGGCTGATGACTGACGGCTGAAAGCTGACGGCTGAAAGCTGACGGCTGATGACTGATGGCTGACGGCCCCTCTCTAATCCGTTTCCCTTCGGATTTTTGTTGTGCTATCATCCCGTGGGTTTTGGTAGTAGAAGTTCCTCATCCGCGTGCTATCCGGCCCATGATGCTGTGTTGGATGATCGACCAACCGTCATTGCGAAGCGTCGCGCGCTTCCCTTAGAAAACTGGGCGCCGGTTCGTCGGAAGTGCGCATTTTCATGGATTTTTTGTGTCGGGATGAGATAGAAATAAATTCCGTGGCGTTTGAAATTGTTGGTTCGAGTGCGACGAAATATCCGGATCTTTCGCAACCATCGTTCTCAGTGACGCATCTGACCAGATGGCGTTGGAGGTGAAAAGGCGTCAAACAAAATAATCTACCTTTTAGGAGGTCGTTGTTATGCGTTTTGTGAAGTTGTTGGCCGTTTTTGCATTTTTGTTCATCATGGTGGCTTCTTTCAGCATGGCCAAGCCGGAATATGCGAAGAAGGAAGGCAAGAGCTGCACGTTCTGCCACGTCAAAGCGGGACAACCTGCATTGAATGAGATGGGCAAGTGCTACCAGAAGAACAATCATTCCTTGGCCAAGTGCGAAGTGAAGAAGTAAGCACCGGCCGACGGATTGAGCAGTCCTTCAGTCGAAACGCAAGAAGGGATGGGGAGCGAGTCTCTGCGTCCTTTTTTGTTTTTGGGGCGCGGAGGACGAAGCAGTGCATGGATGGCATGAGAGCGTCGAGGCTCTGTGTGTTTCGGCACAGTCTCGTGGAGGCGGGCGAGAGAGAATAAAATCACTCCACGGAGAGCAGGGAAGGAGACGAAATGCCGACTCATCGAGTGAAGTTGTTGCGCCGCCAGGAAGTGGCAGAACGAACCATAGCTTTCGCGTTTGAAAAACCGTCCAGTTTTGAATTCAAAGCCGGACAATATGCGGACGTCATTCTGATCAATCCGCTGGAGAAAGACAACGAAGGAATCGCCCGCAGTTTCTCCATCGCCAGCGCGCCACACGAGTCCGTGCTGCTTTTTGCCACGCGCATGCGCGACACGGCGTTCAAACGCGTCCTCGGCGGCATGGCCGTCGGCGCCGAAGTCGAAGTGGAAGGGCCGTACGGAAGTTTCACGCTGCACAACAATCCCGATCGGGAAGCGGTTCTTGTGGCCGGTGGAATCGGGATCACTCCCTTTCGGTCCATCCTGCTTCAGGCCGCGGAAAAGAAGCTGCCGCATCGGCTGATTCTTCTTTATTCCAATCGCACTCCGGAGGGCGCGGCCTTTCTCGACGAGCTCCAACAGCTTCAGTCGTTGAACGATCGATTCAAGTTGGTGGCGACGATGACTGAGATGGAGAAATCGCGCCGCGGTTGGGACGGAGAGCGCGGGCTTTTGAATCCCGAAATGTTGACGAAGCACTGCCGCGATTTGAAGTCGCCGATTTATTATTTGGTCGGGCCGCCGGGAATGGTGGCGGG
>CAZIDA010000543.1:0-2590 GCA_964537865.1 uncultured Acidobacteriota bacterium | reverse complement strand
CCTGCGTTTGAATGCTCGGCTGTCCCAGCACCAAGTTGGTGAAGTCCGGGGAGTCGTTCTTGATATCGGCGTCGAGGATGATGTTGCCGTCTTTCGTAATCTGAGGCGTGACTCGCAACGTCAAGGCCGCGTCCTGCAATTGGGTGGTGACGGTATTGTTCACCACCGTTTGGAATGGAATCTTTACGCCCTGCATCACCATGCCTTCGCGATAATTCTGGGTGATGAATTTCGGCTTGGAAAGAACCTTGGCCGTTCCCTTCGCCTCCGCCGCGCTGATGAACGCGTCCAACAAAGCATTTGGACCGGAATAAAGATATCCGATGCCGCTCGTGGGACTGGCGGCGCCCAGATTCATGTTCAACGGCAACGGACCGGTGGTCACTGTTCCGGGTGTGACTTGCGGGGCCGTCGACGACACCGGCGGTCGCGGAGCGCGCGTCACCGGACTATTCATCGAGGTCAAGCCGCTCACAACATTGTTCAGGCTGTTGGAGAAGCCTTGAAAACCCAACTGCACTCCCAAATCCCGGAGAAAAGTTCGGTTGGCCGCGACCACCCGCGCTTCGATCTCCACCTGCTCGCTCTTCACATCGATGGTCTTGAGGATGGCATCCAAATCCGCCATCTTCTGCGGCGTGGTATGGACGATCACCACGTTGTTCACCGGCTTATTCTGTTGCTGCGCCGCATTTGCTCCGAAGAAAAAGACGCTGTCTTCGTTGCCCTTTCCATACTTGCTCGCCAAGAGCTGCTGGAAAACATTGGCCACATCTTGAGCCCGGAGGTAATTCGGAATCCGGACGAAGGTCTGTCTTTGCGCGGCTTCTTCCTCGGCACGTTTGGCTTCAAGAATTTTGCGCCGCTGGGTCTGCTCATCTTCCAGGGATTTCAAAGTTGTAATGCGCAGGACATTTCCTTCCAGCTCTTTTCCGAGCTGATTGTTTTGGAGGACGACGTCGAGCGCTTGCTCCCACGGCACATCTTTCAGCGCGATGGTCAGCGTTCCTCGCACGCTGGGATCGAGGACGACATTCAATCCGCTTACCTCGTGGATCAACCGAAAGAAATCCCGGATATCCACGTCGCGCAGATCCAGCGAAATAATGTCGTTGGGATTGACCGCCGGTGGCGCTTGAGGCGAGGTTGGCATCGTGGGCGCCTGCAAAGCGTTGGTGACGGCTTGGCTCGGCGACACGCTGGCCGGCGGAGGCTGTTGCGCGCTTCCGGACGGCGCCGCCGGCGCGCTGCTCCCTTGATTCACCGCGAGCGCATCGGGTTTCGGAGGAGCCACACTTTCCTGAACCGCTTTCGCTTGCGCCGCTGTCTCTGGCGCCGATTTCTCCGCCACAGTTTTTTCAGCAGCAGCGGGCTGAGGCGTTGGCGTCACGGAAACCACGGTAGTTTGCGGCTTCGGTGGAGTGTCAACAATTGTCGGCACTGAGGGTTGGATCGAATCGTACCGTAGAAGCTCCGTCATGAGATTAGGACGGTGCAGCTCAGCCAGATTCGTCACGGAGATCGCCGGTTTCACCGGGGGCTTCAAAGCTGGAGGAAGCGTCATCCAATTCGAAGGCGGTTCAACCGTCTTCGCCGCCAACGGTGGATTCAACGGCGCCGGCTGTGGCGTCTTGATGGGCGCCGGCTGTGGCGTCTTGATGGACGCCGGCTTTGGCCTTGCTAAAGGCTTCGCTTCCGTTTTGGCTTCGACGGCTACTGGAACGGACGCCGTGTTCGTCTTCAGCGAAACTTCTCGGACTGGAACTGAGGCTGGAGAGGTTTCCGTTTTGCCGGGCGATATAATTTTCTGCGGCGCCGGCTTGTCTTGTTTCGTCACCGGGAAAATGAAATTCAAGCCGGTGGCTGAAGAGTCCACTTGGTAGGGCGCCTTCTTGGATTCCTCCATGACCACGCGGACCGTCGGGTTCTCCCCAGAGGAAAACTGTCCGGCGCGAACCACCGACACGTCGCCTTCTTTCAAACTCAACGTTCTTCGCGGCGCTCTTAAGTTGACCCCCGCGAGGTCGACCACCAAGCGCCGAGGGTTTTCCAATTCAAACGACTTGTAGCGCAGGATGCCGTCCGAATGGATTGAAACCACCAAATTCTCTCCTTCGGCGCGCGCCTCGATCGCGCGAACAACCGTCGCGGGCCGATTCTGAGCGTTGATCACGCCGCCGGCCGTCGAAGGCGCGGGCGCCACGGGCACGGTCTTTTCCGCAACGATTCTTGGAGGCCCCGGTTGTTTCGGCGCCGCTTCAATCTCGCTGGAGCCTTCCTTGGGCAATGAGACGATGAACCGAACCGCATTGGCTTCGCCCACCAATTTGTAATCGAGCTTCCCTTCCACCGTGAACACGGCGCGGACCGTCTTGGGACTCACGCTGGAAAATTGCGCCAACCGAACCGAGCGCACATTCCCTTTGAGCACCGGATAATGATGTTGATGGCCGACGAATTCAGAATTCTGGAGGTCCACGACAATGCGATGCGGCGCTTTAAGTTCAAAGCTCTTGAACGCGGGAGTGGCGTTGGTTTCCACGTCGATCAGAAGCTGTCCGTCTTCTTGATGCAGATCGATCCCCCGCAC
>CAZIDA010000542.1:0-2596 GCA_964537865.1 uncultured Acidobacteriota bacterium | reverse complement strand
CTTATGAAGCGGTCTATCATGCGGTGCGTTTTTGTTTTGGCTTCTCTTTTTCTTTTCGCCGCGCCGATGTTGTGCGCGGATGCGGCCTCGATGAAGCCGCCCATGAATTTTTCGCCGGGGTTGAAGTGGCGTTTGATCGGGCCGTTTCGCGGCGGGCGTTCGCTCACGGCCGCGGGCATTCCCGGCGATCCGAACATTTATTATTTCGGCGCCGTCTCGGGCGGCGTGTGGAAGTCGACGAACGGCGGCGTGTCGTGGAATCCGATTTTCGACAAGGCGCCGGCCTTCTCGATTGGCAGCATTGCCGTGGCGCCCTCCGATCCCAACATTCTGTACGTCGGAACGGGTGAAGCTTGCATTCGCGGCAACGTCACCGCGGGTGATGGCGTCTACAAATCCACCGATGCCGGTAAAACGTGGAAGAATGTCGGGCTGAAAGACACGCGGCACATCGGCAAACTCATCATCGATCCGAGAAATCCGGACATCGTGTTTGTCGCGGCGCTGGGACACGCTTACGGAAACAACGCCGAGCGCGGCGTTTTTCGCACGCTCGACGGCGGCAAGACTTGGCAAAAAGTTTTGTACAAAGATGACCAGACCGGCGCCATCGACATCGCGTTCGATCCCGCCAACTCCAATATTCTTTATGCGACGCTGTGGCAAGCGCATCGAACGCCGTACAGCTTGGATGACGGCGGACCGGGAAGCGGCTTGTACAAATCCACCGACGACGGCGCCGCTTGGACGGAGTTGAAGGGGCACGGACTGCCTGACGGCCCGTATGGGCGCATCGGCATTGCCGTGGCAGCCAATTCCGCTCGCGTGTATGCGCTGATTGAGGCGAAGCAAGGCGGCCTGTATCGCTCCGACGACGGCGGCGAGAAGTGGCAGCTCGTCGATGACGATCACGCGCTGTGGCAACGCCCTTGGTACTATATGCACATCGTGGCCGATCCGCGGAATTCCGATGAGGTGTACGTGATGAACGTGCAGTTCTTCCGATCCACCGACGGCGGAAGAAACTTCAGCAAGATTCATTTGCCGCATGGCGACAATCACGGCTTGTGGATCGATCCGAAAGATACGCGGCGCATGATCGAATCGAGCGACGGCGGCGCGACCATTACGCTCGACGGCGGCAAGACGTGGTCGTCTCTCTTGAATCAGCCCACGGCGCAGTTCTATCACGTCATCACCGA
The DNA here is from genome assembly GCA_964537865.1 of uncultured Acidobacteriota bacterium. Lineage (GTDB taxonomy): Bacteria > Acidobacteriota > Terriglobia > JAIQFV01 > JAIQFV01 > CAZIDA01. The sequence continues at coordinate 1,394 of CAZIDA010000542.1, read as the reverse complement.
CAATCGCTTCCCGTATTACCTCTACGGCGCGCAGCAGGACAACTCCACCGTGGCCATCGTCAGCCGCAGCAATTCGTCGACTATCGATCGTCCCAACTGGTATGCGGTGGGCGGCGGAGAATCCGGCTACATCGCGCCCTATCCCCCGGATCCCAACATCGTGTTCGCGTCCGGTTATCAAGGCACGATCTCGCGATTCGACAAGCGCACCGGACAAAGCAAATCGATCTCTTCCATCCCCCTGTTGACCGACGCGCTGGGCGCCGCGCCCTTGCCGCATCGATTCAATTGGACGTCCCCGGTGATTATCTCGCATCACGATCCAAATGTGCTGTATCACGCGGGCGAGCGCCTCTTCAAATCCACGGACGCGGGCATGACCTGGACCGCCATCAGTCCCGATCTCACGCGCAACGACAAATCGAAGCAGCAAGTCTCCGGCGGCCCCATCGACAAAGACGACAGCGGCACGGAATACTACGACACCATTTTCACGGTCGCCGAGTCGCCGGTCGTCAAAGATGAAATTTGGGCGGGCTCCGACGACGGGCTGGTTCATCTGACTCGTGACGGAGGAAAGAACTGGCTCAATGTCACGCCCAAGGAAATGCTGGCGTGGGGCATGGTCAGTTTGATTGAAGCGTCGCCGTTCCAAGCCGGCACGGCGTTCATGGCGGTCGATTGCCACAAGCTCGACGATCTGCACCCGTATATCTTCAAGACCACCGACTACGGCAAGAGCTGGACGAAAATCGTCGACGGAATTCCCGCGGATGATTTTGTGCATGCCGTGCGCCAAGACCCCAAAGATTCGAATTTGCTTTTTGCCGGGACGGAGAGCGGCGTGTACGCGTCGTTCGATGGAGGCGTTTACTGGCATTCGTTGAAATTGAATCTGCCGACGGTTCCCGTGCACGACTTGACCATTCACGGAGACGACTTGCTGATTGCCACACACGGCCGCGCGTTTTGGGCGCTCGATGATATCTCGGCGCTGCGCCAATTCCGACCGGACTTCCAGAAGGAAGAAGCGCATCTTTACGCGCCGGCGCCGGGTCTACGATTGCACGCGCAGAAAGCGCCGCCGCATGTGGCCTCGGCCGGATTGAATCCGCCGACCGGCGCCGTCATCGATTTTTATTTGAAGTCGGTTCCAAAAGACGAAAGCACGCTGGAGTTTCTCGACCCGCAAGGACATGTCATTCGGAAATTTTCGAGCGACAAGCTGGTCCGGATGGAAGGACCGCTCTATCAAGACGATCAGAAGCCCAAGATGCAGTTGCCGCTGAAGGCGGGGTTAAATCGCTTTGTGTGGAATTTGCGCTATGATCGAACGCCGCCGGTCCCCGGCTACTTTCTTTACGAATACGACGACGGCGAAAAGGGACCGATGG
>CAZIDA010000541.1:0-2616 GCA_964537865.1 uncultured Acidobacteriota bacterium | reverse complement strand
TGATCAATCCCGACTTCTTTCTAACCAGCGCGCTGATCGATTTTCTTCTCGTGAACGTGGTGCTTTCCACGCTCGCGCTGGCAGTGACGCGTCTGGGGCGACGGCGCATGCGCGAGCGGTGGAGCGCTCGGCGCCGCTCGCGCTTCCTGTTTCTCGCTGCCATCCTTCCGTTTGTGTTCTCGGTTCTCCTCATCGTGGGCCTGCAAATTCCAGCGCAACTTCTTTATGAGAGGTACGAGCTGGAAGAGTACGTGACGCTGAAGATTTTCGCGATCGCGGTCGTGGGCTTGTTGGGCATCGCAAATTCGGGGACGCGACAGTTGGCGTCGTGGTGGCTGACCATGCGTTTCCATCGAAGGATTCTCAGCCGCTCGCAGGCGGTCGCGCCCTCGCAGGCGCCGACGCCGCTTCCGGTCTTCAAGATCAAACACGCGCTGCCGTTGTGCTGCATCCTGGGGTTGCGCCGCCCCAAGTTGTTTCTGGCGGATCAACTTTTCCGGACGCTCGACAAGCCGGAGTTGCGCGGCGCGCTGGCGCACGAAGAAGCGCATTGGCGTCATCACGACAATTTGAAAAGCTCGTTTCTCAGTTTTCTGAGCAGCTTCTTCTTTTTCTTGCCGACGTATCGCCGCTTGGAAGACGCTTGGCGCGAGGCGGTGGAGTTGGCTTGCGACGAAGAAGCGGCGGAACAAACCCGGCGGCCTCTCGATTTGGCGAGCGCCCTGGTGAAGATTGCCAAGTTGGTTCCGGCGCACGAACCGCGTCCCGCCTTGCTTTTGTCCGGCCTCGGTCTCGTGGATTTCCATTCCTCGCGCCACTTGGAGCAGCGCGTCTCGCGGCTGATGACGCTGGCGGACGGAATCGTCGTCGCCGAGCCCGAGTGGAGACCCAGCCGCTTCTCGCTGCTGATGGGCGGCGCTCTTTCGGCGCTGATCCTCCTGGCCATTCGACACAACTTTCTTCTCCATCTGCACAACCTCATCGAAGTGCTGGAGCATCTATTGATTCGAACTTGATGGTAAGCGCCCCCATGAGATTACCGGTCTCGTTCATCATCCCGCATCATTTCTTCTCAAGTCGAGATGCTCACCGTCATCGAGTATCGGTTCCAAGTTTGCCTTGTAGCCGCCTTCCGGAGGAACTCCATTGAAAATCCGACAAGGCCTGACGGCCGTGGCCGTTTCGTTGATGACGCTGTGGCTTGCCGGCTGCGCGATGCAGAAATATCATCCCGCCCCCATCGCTCCGCAAGAGACGGCAGCGCGCCTCGAAACCCGCAGTTTGGATGACCCGGAGCTCGAGGCGTTTATCAGAACAAGCCTCGGCGAACCGCCGACCACGTGGCCGCTGAAGTCTTGGGATTTGAAGACGCTCACCTTGGCGGCGCTGTACTTCAATCCGGACATGGAAGTCGCGCGCTCTCGCGTGGCCGCATCGGCGGCCGGAGAAATCACCGCAGGCGAGCGGCCCAATCCCTCCGTTCGAATCGCTCCGGGCCTTACGAATTCCCCGGAGAGTCCCTGGCTGTTCGGTCTTCCCGTCGACTTCACGGTGGAAACGGCGGGGCGTCGCGCGAAGCGTGTGGTGTTGGCCAAACAAATCACTGAGACCGCGCGACTCGATCTGGCGTCAACGGCGTGGACCGTTCGCAGCCGGCTTCGTGCAGCGCTGATGGACCATCTGCTGGCGGCGCGTCGAGTTCAGCTTTTGCAGGATCAAGAACGCCTCCAAGCTCAATCGCTCGCTCTTCTGGAAGAGAGGCTGGCGGCGGGCGAGATTCCCAGACCGGAGGTCGATGCGGCCAGCATCGCTTTGGCTCATCTTCGCGTAAGCATCCGCTCGGCGGAGATGAACGTATCCGAAACAAGAGCCGCCATTGCCGCCGCCGTAGGGGTTCCTGTCTCAGCCTTACAGAACGCCCACTTCTCCTGGCCGGATTTTTTCGATCCGCCCAACACGCAATCGCTTTCACCGGAGAAAATCCAGCGGGAGGCGGTGCTGAATCGGCTGGATGTGCAACGCGCCCTCTCCGGATACGCCGTCACCGAAGCGGCGCTGCGCCTCGAGATCGCCAAGCAGTATCCGGATCTGCACATCGGTCCGGGATACGACTTTGATGAGGGTCACAACAAGTACTCCATCGGATTCGGATTCACCCTGCCGATATTCAATCGCAACCAAGGACCCATCGCCGCAGCGGAAGCGCGCCGGCAGGAAGCGGCGGCTCGTTTCCTGGCGACGCAGGCGCAGGGAATCGCCGCCAGTGAACTCGCCTTGGCGCACTATCGCGGCGCGCTTTCCGAATGGAAGGAAGCCAATGAGTCGCTTCTCAAGATTCAAAAGCAGCGCGAACAGATGATCCGTCGCGCCGTGGCGCTCGGCGAATCGGATCGGCTGGCGCTCACCGGTGTTGAACTTCAAGGCGCCGCGTCGGCGCTCACGCGGCTCGACGCGCTGCAGCAAGTACAAATGGCTCTGGGCGAGTTGGAGGATTCAGTACAGCGGCCGCTTCGATCGGGCGACCTGCCGCCGCTGTCGCCTCAATCCACCGTCTTGAACCCGAAGCCGCAGGGAGGAAAACCATGAAGACAAAACTCAAATGGATCGGCTCGATAC
>CAZIDA010000540.1:0-2616 GCA_964537865.1 uncultured Acidobacteriota bacterium | reverse complement strand
CCACCGGTAGGGTTCTGCTTGACTCGGAACACCATTCGTGGTAGAGTCACCGGAAATCATTCACAACTAAAATGCAAGGTTTCGTATTTTGAAAGACTTAGATATTAAGTCGAGAATGATTTTTTTTGATTTGTAGGCCCAGCAAAAGAGAAATTCAAGCAGATCTGAAGGGAGCGCCGGAGAGAAAGCAGTCTTCGGCAAAGGAGGAGCTCAGATGTTTTCACGCAGCTTTGTTCTTGGAATGTTGATTGTGAATTTCGCGGTGGCCGGTTGTCGTCCCATGCGGACTTAACAGTCGCATAACGGGTTTGGGAGGTGTGCAATGAAGAGCAAAACAGACACCTCACTGGTTCTAACGGTTAAGAGAGGGTTGGTTAGACTTGCTGCAAGAATCCGTGGTCTGAAGCTGTGGCCGTATAGGGACAGGAACCTTCGATTCGCCTTTTACGCCATAAGCCTTTTCCTTCTGATTACCGTGCTAATGCCAAGAATGTGCTTGGCTCCGTCAAGGAATGTGGCTTACATTGGCGCGGCGTCAGCGGATGGGCACGAGGTTCTGAGAACTGAGCGCCAGATTCAGCAGTTGTTCGACCGGTTCCACATGCCGATAAGCCTCACCCTGGCTCATGAAATGACCGTTGTCGGATTTGCCAATCACGTTGACCCGCGGCTGATCGCGGCGATCATTGTGGCCGAATCAAGTGGAAACCCCTTGGCCGTCTCCCAGCAGAACGCCATCGGCCTTATGCAGATCAACGCCAAAGTGTGGGCTCAAAGGCTGGACTTCAGCAAGAACAATCCCTTCGATCCGGAGACCAATATCCGGATGGGAGTCCCGATTCTTCAGAGTTGTTTGGAGAGATATCACCGCATGGACGCGGCACTTGCCGCTTACGTGGGCGATCCCAATGGTTCTGGTGAGGAAACTCAGGCGTACGTCGACCGAATCATCCGAATCTTCGAAAGAACATCCAAGACCAAGGTGGTTAGAACTCCGGGTTTTGGTGCAAAGCCGGCGGGAACCTCTCCGTCGAACCAGAAGGGAACCCAGGCCGCCGAACCGGTGGCCGGCAACTCGTCCCAACCGAAGGCTGGACTTCCTTGATCGCTCGCAGTATTTAGAGGATTTCCGAACCATTTCCGGGGCCGAATACCCAATCGGCCCCATTCGCCTACTGGCCCCGTCCGCCCACTTGGAAGTCCGGATTTCTGACAAGATCAATTTTTCCAGAGGGCAATTCCACCCCATAAGCCGGCTTGATTGCTGACCGCCTTGGTATTGGGAGGAAGCTTGAAGTCAATGAACTTGGCGTTGCCCCCGCCGATGTATAGCGTGTGGTAATTGAAAATGAGCCGGAGTTCCTCGATGGCCCTCAGCAATCTTCGATTCCATTTCTTTTTTCCCACCTTGTCGAGGGCCTTCTTCCCCAGCTTCTCTTCGTAGGTCTTTCCCTTGATGAAGGGGTGATGGCCGAGTTCCAGGTTGGGAACAAGGCGACCGTCAACAAAAAGGGCCGAGCCCACGCCCGTCCCCAAAGTAATCATCATCTCGACGCCCTTGCCTTTGATGACTCCAAATCCCTGAACGTCGGCGTCATTGCAGACCCGGACGGGGCGGCGGAGCTTCTGGCGCAGCGCCTTCGACAAGTGGAAATTCTTCCATTGGGGGCTGAGATTCGGGGCGGTGAGGACGACTCCATCTTTCACCACACCGGGGAAACCCGCCGAGGCCCGGTCGAAATGCCCCTGCGACTTTGCCAGTTTGACGATGGCTTCCAAAACCGCGTGAGGTGTTGCCGGTTGAGGAGTGGCAACGCGAGCGCGACTCGTCAAAGGCTTGCCGGCCTCGTCCAGGACTATCACCTTCAGGCCCGTGCCTCCGATGTCGATGGCCAAGGTTCTGAGGGGACCCTTCTTCTTTGCGACCGGCGCCTTTGGATTTGAATCCGGACCTTCCTTTTCAGCGCTGATCTGATCCGGTGATTCCAATGGCGGCGATGTGGATTCAGAAGTCGGATTCTCCACCAAATCTTCGGTTGAACTCGGGGATTCGGAAATGGGAACAGGTATGGGATTTTCTTCCACAGGAGACCTCCTTTCGAGATTTGAATCTGGGGTAATGGCCGTTCAGATGATTCAGTTTCAGGGCGCCTTTCGATGCAGAGAATAGCAGCAATTGTCCGCATCGAGAAGAAACTTCACGACCATCAGCGCGCCAAGGTCTCGCCAACGACATGAACTGAGCCGGGATTGTTCAGTGCCCGCCGAAAAGAGTGAGTGGATCTGTCACTTGTGTTTCGCTTAGAACGAGAGCACTCGGCGGACCGCCTGTCTCATATCGTCCAGCGAAGGAAGGACTGCGGCTTCCAAGTTGGGCGCGGACGGAACGAAGCAATCCTTCGCCCCCAGTCTGATGATAGGCGCATCCAGATCGGCAAAGCAATTTTCTGCGATGCGAGCGGCCACCTCGGCGCCGAACCCCATCGTCAGCATGTCCTCGTGCGCGATAATCACGCGATTGGTCTTCCGCACGCTCGCGTAAATCAATTCTTCGTCCAGCGGAACGATGGAGCGCAGATCCACCACTTCCACCGAAATGTTCTGGCCCTCCAGCTC
>CAZIDA010000539.1:0-2623 GCA_964537865.1 uncultured Acidobacteriota bacterium | reverse complement strand
ACGAGCCCGAGGACCACCTGGAACATCATGCCCGTAATGACGAGGATGTTCGCCCAGAGCCCCGCCTGGCCGGGGAGTTTGGTTCCGTCAAAATCGGGATCAGTGTACTTTCGCGGGTCGGCCGGAATTTCGGCCGCCCGACGCCGGAAGCCGGCGTAGCACTCGTAGCAGGGCGTCTTTCCTGGCACGACGTAGAGAATCTCGCCCACCGACGCCTCGCCCCAGCAGCCGCCATAGACCGCCGGGATGTCTTCCCGGAGCGAGTAGTCGTTGATGAGAGACTCGCAGGCAAAGGAATCCACGCAGGACGCAACCAGGTCAGGACGGCCGTTTGGATTTGCCTGATGAGCTTTCTCGATGCCCACGTATTGGAGTGGCGGCCCCAAAAGCGCAAATCCTTTGCTGCATACGTCGAAATGCACCGGAGTAAGAACAAACTTGTGAAAGAGCCCAGAGTCGAATCTGGCTTGACGCGCTTCAACGTGGCATTGGGGATTAATGGCCAGTATCTTCTCCTGGAGCGCTTCTACCTTGGGCTTGCCGAGGTCTTTCCTGTCGAGCAGGTGCCTGCCGACATTCTCGATGGCAAGCGGTTCGGGATCAACGAGCGTCAGTTTGCCGATCCCGGACCTTGCGGCCATATCGGCTAAGGCGCTGCCACCAGAGCCGCAGCCAATGATGGCGAGATGTTTTATGCTGAGCCGTTCGGCTTCCTTCGGATTTCGTGCAAACACTGGATCGAGCATTCTGAACTCCTTTCAGTCTCGCTTGGTGAACTGCGGGCGCGTCGGTTGCAACGATCTGAAGTTCCATGACATCGCCCTTCAAACGCTCGCGAGTGAAGCGATAAGGGTAGATAACCACGCTCCTGTTCTTCCGTTGCAGGACGCCGGCGATGAACGCTTCGGGATGCAGGGTGTCGTCCCGGCCGGTGAGAATCTCGCAGACCGTCCGCACGTCGCCGTGAGAGAGCCACGTCATGCCCCTCGGGTGGACATGGAACTCGCCCTGCCACTCGATGCCGGGTAGGGCGCACTGCAGGGCGTCAAAGATTGCGTTCGCGTGATTCTCGTCGCCGGAGTAATGGGCGGGCTCGTGCGTGGCGCGCCTCCCCGGCCCTGCCACGGCGAGCACCACGTCGGCGTCCGGGATGGACACGCTGGTCCCGAAAAGCGTCACGCCGGTCTCAAGTCCCTCCGGGGTTTCGAGAATCAGGGCGCGAAGCCGGTCAAAAACAGTCTGGGGGATCAGAAGTTTTCTCATAGCAATCATCCTCTGCCGTCAAATTCATCCACGTATTTCGCCGCGATCACCAGGGCCTGAGCGAACGTATCCTCGGCGGGATTCCACACATGCCCCTGCCGCAGGTAGCAGAGCCGCCCGTCGTGAATCCAGTGATGGGACTCCGGACGCGGATTCATGTAGACGGCCGGTTCCTCGCTGGGGAACGTGCTGATCGAGGCCCGGAGGATGACCTGATAGATTCGCCCGGTACGCTTGCCGCGCAGCCATCCCCGGAATCCTGCCCATGCTCCCGGTTCGGCGAAAGGCTCAAAGGATGGTAAGACATTTTGCATCAGCCGAACCTCGGCTTCCCATCGCGGTCGTGTAAGCACGTTCGTAACATCCTTTCTATCAGCACAGCCGGGGCGGCGTAGCTGAACGCCACCCCGGCGCTGTTGTTAGAACCATTTGGTTTTCGGAAGCCTGACCTTGCGGTCTTGATCCCGAACATCGTCGTCGTCATTCGGAATGGTGGCTTCGTCGCCCCGGACTTCGATTTCGGGGACTTCGACGTCGCCATCATTCTTCTTGTTGAAGATGTTCATCGGGACCTCCTTTCTGCTCGTTGCGGAGCGTAATATGGGAATGCTTGCGGCTGACGACCCGGCAATCCCTCCGTCCACACCTGAAGCGGCGCGCCCACGACCTCGGCTGCGCCTTTGAGTACCTGCCCCACACCTCCGAGCGCGCGCCGCAGAAGGGAATGTCTCCTGCGGTGAAACCGCCGAAAACGGGCTGGCTCCGGCATGCGAACAACGGGCCACGCAAGTTCTGCTGCCTGCACTCCCGTGAGAGGCAGGATGGTGAGTGGTTCTCGGAGTTGCTGCCCCGTTTGACGGTTGTGTGATTGAGCGAGTGCGACGCTCCCCCTATCACGATCCACGTCAGCAACGATGGGAGCCCCCTGCGTGGCGACAGACGATGGACGCGGAGGCTCCTCCGCCTGGGGGAATCGCGAATAGGCCGAAGCCGGAAAGTGCGTCGAAGCAACGCGCGGCCCCCGCTCTGGCTGCGAGCGGCTGGCGCGCTGCATATTGGACATCGAGGAGATTCCGCGCTCGATAAAACTCCCGATGGTGAAGAGTGCCGAAAGGGCGAGCCAGACCGCAAATGCACCTGCGAAAAGCGCTGCCAGGCAGGACGTGGGATGTGTCGTTGGTGCCCGTTGCAGACGCTCATATCCAAGCGCGCGCTCCGCCGCGCGGATAGCCGCTTGCTCGGCTGGGGAGAGTTTAAGTTCGCGCGTGCCTTGAAAACGCGTTGAGCGCGACAATCTCGGTGGTTGTCGATAGTCCTCAGAAACCCTCCGCATATCGACCTCCTGTGCGAAACTGAGTCA
>CAZIDA010000538.1:0-2625 GCA_964537865.1 uncultured Acidobacteriota bacterium | reverse complement strand
ACGCCGCCTCGGGCGAGATCATCGGAATGACGAGCGTCGGCGGCCGACTTCGCCAGATGGCTTCGAACGGCCATGGAGACTTATTCGTGGCCGCGGAAGATAAGAATGCTGTTCATGTGATCGATACCCGCACCCTGAAACTCCTCGGCGATTTTCCCGTGGGGCAGGGGGCGAGACCGACCGGCCTCGCCATCGATCCGGTGGGGCGTCGCCTCTTCGTGGCCTGCGCCAACGGCATTCTTCCGATCATCGACACCGACATCGGTTTTACTTTTGAGGAGCTGCCCATTGGGAGAGGATTGGCGGCCGCCACCTTCACGTTTGCCCCACAAGGCAAGGGTGGTTGGAAGGGGGCCATCTTTGTCGCCTCCGCCGACGGGACGCTGACCATCGAAAAGATGAACGCGTTCATCAGCTACTCACCGGGCACGACCATGCCCTTGCCGAAGGGTATTCATTCCGTCGTTTTTGACCCCAAAACCCATCACGTTTTTGTTCCCGCGGTGGAGACGGGCACCTCCTCTCAGGGGGTGACCATCCTGGTTATCGGAGAATAACGATTCTTGGAGAATTGGCCATGATGCCATCATCGATTCGAAAATTCCTTATCGGCGCGATTACCGCTGCGACGCTGCTGCTTTCAGGGGGCGCGTTCGCGCACATGCTCCCGACCTCCGCGTTGAAGGGGAAGAAGGTCCTTTTCGTCGTCGGGGATCCCGATCGGGAACACCCTTCGGACGACAGCCTTGTGAAGCGGCATCTGGAATCGTTGGGCTTTGCGGTGACAATGGCAACGGACACCGATCCGGCCTCGAGAGCGAACGGTCAGGACCTCGTGGTGATTTCGTCGACGGTCAATGCGCACGTTCTGCAAGGAAGATACAAGGATGTTCCGGTCCCGGTGTTCACGTGGAGCACGTACGGTTATCCCAACATGGCCATGACGGGTTCGCATCTTCACACGGACTTCGAAGTGGTCGATCCGGTGCAGCATTTTTCCAGGAGCTACTCCGAACTTTATGGATACATCGCGAGCGCCACGTCGCCGATCGCCAAGTCCCTTGGTCTGAAGAGCCAACTGTTCGGCACGCTCTACCTACGGCCCGGAACAGTGGGGTGGGGACGCCCCAGCGCCGGAGGCACGATCATCACGAACTTTGAAGGAGACCCCGGCAAGGCGGGAATCTTTGCTTACGAGAAAGGCGCCACCATGGCGGACGGTTTTGTGGCCCCGGCGCGACGAGTCGGCTTTTATCTTTCGAGTGACAATTTTCACTTGCTCACCGCCGCCTATGGCCCGGCCGAAAAAGATCCGGATCTTCGGGCGTGGTATGTGGGTCTGAAGCTCTTTGACGCATCCCTGCGGTGGGCGGTGAGCCCGCCCGTCTCACCGAAGCCCTATGATCCGGCTCGGCTTCGCGAACACATCTCCCAGACCGCGCGGGGGAAAAAACTTCTTTTTGTTGAGCGAATCAATGCCGGCGAAGGTAAAGAGGCGGATGAACACATGGTCGCCCACCTCAAGTCCCTGGGATTTGACGTGTCCATTGCCGACCAGATGGACCCGCAGTCGCGCGCCGAGGGCCAGGACCTCATCATTCTTTCGGCTACGTGCTCGAAGTACAAGTTGTCTAACAAGTATCGCGACGTGAGAGTTCCGGTGCTTCTTCTCGAGGGCCTTTATACAGACACGTTGCGGATGGCCGGTCGGAATCGATATGTCGACTATGGCGAACACGGGGAAGAGAAGGAGAGCGACGATCCGCCCGAAAACTATCTCGACATTGTGGGAGCGTGGCATCCGATGGCGGCTGGCCTGAAACCCGGGCTCGTCCAGTTCACGCGCGAGCCGGGGACGTTGAAGTGGGCCGTCCCAACCCCTGCCGCCATCACCATTGCAGTTTTGCCGAACGAGGAGGAACAGCGCGCCATCTTCGGTTATGAAAAAGGATCGACCATGGAGGGTGGATTCATTGCCCCGGCGCGTCGCACGCTTTTTCCGCTGGACAACCCCTCCTTTGACGATCTCACCGAACAGGGACTTGCTCTGTTTGACGCCGCTGTTCTGTGGACCCTCGGCGAACCGGGGCATTAGACTCGAAGCGCCTTCTGCGACGGCGTTGGCTCACCGTTGTGCTGCCCCGAAAATAGACGCCCCGGATGTTGGGTAGCCGGGATTCGCCCGGTCTTTGGCGAATCCCGGACGTCCGGAATGCTCCAAGAAATCCGCCGCCGCGGACATCCCGGCTACTACATCATTTTCATCCCCTTGAGTGCGACGCAGGCTCATGAGCAACTGCCCGAAAACGGCATTGGTAGTCCCCCGGCCATTGTTTGGGCCGGGGGCTCTTGGTCGCCTCGCCTAAGGGCTCACGAAGGGTATCGTTTTCGTGCCCTTGAGTGGTCGCGGCGGCGACCATGTGAGAGTGCCGAGAAATCGGGTTCGATCAACGACATTTGAAGTCCTCCCCCCTCCATCAGAATCCGAAGCCCGGCCTTGATGCGTTTGTGCGGAAAAATGTTGATCTCCGGCCGGAAGTATTCCGTGCAATCAACAGGCAAACGCGATAGGATTCTCTCATCTCTGAAAGTTTCTCCGGGGTTTTCCACATGGTTGTGGAAGAC
>CAZIDA010000537.1:0-2634 GCA_964537865.1 uncultured Acidobacteriota bacterium | reverse complement strand
GGGCAAATCCCCATCTTCATTGAGGGCCAGCAGATTCACCTTGGCGCGAATCCCTGCAAGCCATTTGACCAATCGCCGCGCGTCGGCGTCGCTGTCGTTCACTCCGTCGAGGAGAACGTATTCGAACGTCAATCGCTCCCGCGGCGGCAAGGGATAATATCGGCACGCTTTCATCAGACTCGATAAAGAATATTTTCGATTGTGCGGCATCAAGGCGGAGCGCTGCTCTTCGGTGGTGGCGCTCAACGAGACGGCCAGATGCGGCCGAATCTTCTCCGCGGCCAAGTCATAAATGCGGGGAACCACGCCGGCCGTAGACAACGTCATGCGGCGAGGAGAAATCGCCAAACCTTCCGGATCGGCCATCACGCGGACCGCTTCCATGACGCTCTCGTAATTCAGAAGCGGCTCCCCCATTCCCATGAACACCAGGTTCAATCTGGAGCTGACATTCAAATCTTTGGGCCGGTCTTTCAAAATGCTCATCACTTGCCCGACGATTTCGCCGGACGCGAGGTTTCGCTTAAATCCTAAAGTGGCCGTCAAACAAAAACGGCATCGAAGCGAGCATCCGACCTGCGTCGAGAGGCACAGCGTGGTTCGTTGCGTCTCGGGAATGAAGACGGCTTCGACGGTCTCTCGATCGCGCATCCGAAGGAGATATTTCACCGTCCCATCGACGGATTCGGTCCTCCGCGCAATCTCCGGTAGAGTCAGCGCAAAACGCCGCGAAAGCTGCTCGCGAACGTCTTGGCGAAGATCCGTCATGGCCAAGAAGTCGCTCACCAAACGACCGTACACATTGTGAAACACCTGCCGAGCGCGATATCGCTCCAATCCCATGGCGCCGAAAGCGGCTTCCAATCGGGATGGCTCCATCCCCATCAATTCTTGTGGCGTTTCCGCGATCATTCGTCGAAAGTCTAGCACGCGGCCCCCAACCGGACAAGACGCGCCGTCGCTGCGATTCAAGGGCGGATTCAATTTGTCACCATTCGTCCCCTATGCTAGAGTGAGATCGCTCAAGGCCACATGGAAAAAGTCAAGAAGACCAAACTCGACAACGGGCTGACCATCATCACGGAGACGATTCCGCACGTGCGGTCGGTCTCTTTAGGCGTGTGGCTGCGCAGCGGGTCGCGCCGGGAGACGCGGGAGCAAAACGGAATCGCTCACTTCATCGAGCACATGCTGTTCAAAGGCACGACGCGCCGGTCGGCGGAGGAGATCGCTCGCGCGGTCGATTCCATCGGCGGAAACCTGGATGCCTTCACGGCGAAAGAATGCACCAGCTTCAGCATCAAGGTGCTGGACGAGCATCTGAAATTTGCGATTGATTTGGTTTCCGACTTGGTTCTGAATCCGCGCCTCGATCCCAGCGCCATTCAAAAGGAGCGCGCCGTCATCTTGGAAGAAATCCGGATGGTGGAAGACACGCCCGACGATTTGGTACACGAGTTGTTCATTCAGAACTTTTGGAAGAACCATTCGTTGGGCTGGCCCATTCTGGGAACGGAAGAGACCATCGCCTCCATCGACCGCGCGCAGCTGCGGGATTACTTTCGGCAATGCTACACGCCGGAGAACATGATCGTGGCGGCGGCCGGATGTTTGAATCATGATCGGCTTGTCGATTGGATCGGAAGCAAGTTCCACCGGCTGCGAAATCAAAGCGTCGCCGCTCGAAGCCCCAAGCCGAAGAATCATTCCGAAATTGTTTACCGCAACAAGAAGTCTTTGGAGCAGGTTCACATTTGCCTGGGCGTGCCTTCGTATCCGGTGTCGCATCCGCATCGCCATGCCTGTTATGTTCTGAATGTGATCTTAGGTGGAGGCATGAGCTCGCGCCTCTTTCAAAACATCCGGGAGAAACGCGGCCTCGCCTATTCCGTTTTTTCGAATCTCGATCCGTACAGCGACACCGGTTGCCTATCGATTTACGCCGCCACGCTCCCGGCCTCGGCGCGCGACACCATTTCGCTCATCCTCCAAGAGCTGAGAAAGATCAAGCGTTCCCCGGTGACTCGCGAAGAATTGCGGCGCGCCAAAGAGCATTTGAAAGGCAGCCTGGTGCTGGGATTGGAATCGACGGGAAGCCGCATGGGAAATCTGGCGAGGCAGGAATTGTATTTTGGCGATTTCGCCCCGATGAACCGCCTGATTCGAGACATTGAGCGCGTCACCGTCGAAGAGGTTCGGCAGGTGGCCAAAGACTCCTTTCATTCCGACGTGATGGCGATGTCGCTCGTCGGAAAACTGGATCGACTCCGAGTGGGCCGGGACGAATTGGTTTGTTGAAATGAAAGTGATCGTATGAGCATTGACATTTGTGTCTTGGGCAGCGGCAGTGGCGGCAATTGCACGTATATCGGCTGCTCCAATACGCACATCCTGGTGGACGCCGGTTTCAGCATGAAAGAGACCGCTCGCCGCTTGGTCGGCGTGGGCCTTTCGCTCGACTCGATCAACGCGCTCGTCATCTCGCATGAACACGCCGATCACATTCATGGCGTCGAGACGTTGGCGAAAAATCTGAAAGCCCCGATTTACATGTCACCGGCGGCGCAGGATGCGATGAAGATGAAATCCAATGCTTGCCGATTCGAACCGATGATCGCAGGGAACGCTTTCAAC
>CAZIDA010000536.1:0-2656 GCA_964537865.1 uncultured Acidobacteriota bacterium | reverse complement strand
AATGCCAGCCCGATAGGGCGGTAAATCTTTAGCCCCACCCGCGCGGGTGGGGCTACGCGGACAATAAGATGATTGCAAGCCCGCCTTGGCGGGCGACAGAACCTATTTTCGGGGCAGCAGAATTCCTGCCCCACATGAGATTGTCTTCAATATGTTTTTCGACAACGGGATGGAAACTGGAAGAGACTTGTTCCGCCGATGAATTCACAAATCCAAAGAATTCACTTGATCATCAATCCGGTGGCCGGGCGCGGGCGGGCCGGCGCGGCCGCCGAGACGATTCGCCGGTCTTTTCAAACCGCCGGCTTTCGAACCCCCTCCTCATTTTCTTCTCCTGACCAAAATCACGATTCGATCAAAGCCATACGGAGCGAAGTAGATGCCATCGTCGCTGTAGGAGGCGACGGAACCGCCAACGCCGTCATGCAGGGAATTCTGGAAGGCGGTGTCGATCGTTCTTGCAGCGAGCTGCCGGCGTTGGGGATTATTCCTTTCGGTACGGGCAACGCCACTGTGTCGGCGTTCGGTATTCCTCGCCGGCTTCATGATTCCTTTCGAGCGATCATGGCGGGAAAGGCTCGCTGCATCGATGTTGGCGTTGTGGTGCGAGAAGACGGGCGTCAAGAGTTTTTCATGTTGTGGCTGGGCGCGGGCCTGGATGCTGAAGTGATGCACCACATTTCAGAAACTCGGTCCGGGCGGCTGGGTGTTTTCGGTCTGTTGAAGCGCGTTCCCACGGCGATCGTCAGTTCACTGCGATATCCCTTCCACGAAATTGAAGTGGAGATCGACGATCGCGCCGCTTTCCACGCCACCACCGTCATGATCGCCAACGTGGGCCACACCGGACTGATGGGCAACGTGGCGCCGAAGGCGGACGCATCGGATGGTTTGTTGGACGTGGTGTCGACTTCCCACGTCAGCCCCGCGGATTGGCTGCACTTGGTTTTTTCGGCCTTGCAACATCGCTTGGACGAATGCGAAGGAGTGAGCCTCCATCAAGCGACGCGCGTGAAACTCAAAACGCGCGGCCACGTTCCCGTGCACATCGACGGCGACGACGCCGGAAAACTACCGGTGGAGGTCACCGTCAAACCCCACGCCATTCGCCTCATCGTGCCGTGAACTTTGGAGTGCGCCCCGCCGTGGCGGAGCGCTTTGGATTGGCGAGGAAGATAAATACCACCGCGGCTTTGTCAGGCTGGAGGGAAAGCGGTCCGCCGCGGCGGACCGCCGAGAATCCTTCGACGACTATCAGGTCGTCGCTCAGCATCCATGTGCATAGAAATTTCAGGATTGTCTTAACGCCAGCCCGGTAGGGCGATAGATCCGTAGCCCCACGCGTGAGCGTGGGGAAAAGGGCGGATGGAAACGCTAAGCCCCGGTTTACCGGGGCGACAGAGACTTTGCGGTCGCATTATCTCCTTCCCTCAATCCGAAAGGAACAAGCTCGCGGCGCCGCACACGCCCACGTTGTTCCGCAACTTGGCGGGCAACACCGGCAGCGACGGCACAACGCTGCGATTGATGGTGAATTGCGGAATCGTCTTGCGGATTTTTGAAAAGAGCGGTCGACCAATCTGCGCGACGCCGCCGCCGATGACAATCGCCTCCGGATCGAGCAGCGACACGATTCCACCCAACCACACGCCCAAGAGGAATCCTTCTTCTTCAAGAATGCCTCGTGCGATGCGATCGTTTTGCCGTGCCGCCGCGGCAATCAGCTCCGGCGTGATTTTGGCGAGATCGTTTCTTGTCAGCGATCGCAACAAGCTTGTCGTGTTCGGTTCTTGTTCCAGCCGAATGCGCGCGCGGCGCGCCATGCCAGGGCCGGAGGCCAGCGCCTCGACGCAACCGCGCGTGCCGCACCCGCACACGAACGGGCTGTGGTAGTCGATGACAACGTGTCCGCCTTCACCGGCCACGCCATTCTTCCCGTGGTAGATTTTCTTGTCGATGATGATGCCCGTTCCAATACCCGTGCTCACCGTCACATAAAAGATGTCGCGATAACCGACCGCGGCGCCGAAAAGCGCTTCCGCCAGTCCCGCGGCATTGGCGTCGTTTTCAACAAGCGCCGGCAGAGCGAATCGCTCTTCCACCAGACGCGCCAGCGGCACATGACGCCAGGCCGGAAGATTCGGCGGCGTCAACACCACGCCGGTCTTTGGATTCAACGGACCCGGTGCGCAAATTCCAATTCCCCGGATGTTTTGCTTTCCACCGGCGAGATGAATCAATCCGTCGATCAAACGGAACACCTGATTCAAACTCGACTTCAACGGCTTGTCCGCAAGCGTCGGAACGACCAGCGATTTGAAGAGCCGACCCTTCGCATTCACCAATCCCCCGGCGGTCTTCGTCCCGCCAATGTCGACGCCGAGAATCCATTGTGGAGTCACCGAACTTCTTCTCATCGCGATTCCTCAGACCTGCCCCGAAAAAAGATCGGGTAGCCGGGATTCGCCCGTTCTCGCTTGCGTCCCCCGGATTTCGCTTGCGTCCGCCGGGTTTCGCTTGCGTCCGCCGGGTTTTTGGCGGATTGGCGGATTGGGGGATTGCCGAATCCCGGACTGATCGATCGGACATCCTAGAGCGCAGACCCGCCGCGGCGGGTGTCTGCGCCACGATTTCTTCAGTAACTCCTAAGGCCGCG
>CAZIDA010000535.1:0-2657 GCA_964537865.1 uncultured Acidobacteriota bacterium | reverse complement strand
AGCCACTTCCATCATCGATGTCAAAGCCGACATGGAGAAAGCGGCGCCGATGGACCGGCTGGTTTGCGGCGACGTGGGCTATGGCAAAACTGAAGTCGCCATGCGCGCGGCGTTGAAAGCCGTTGTCGATCAAAAGCAAGTGGCGGTGCTCACGCCCACCACTGTCCTGGCGTATCAGCACTTCGTCACGTTCAAAAAAAGATTTGAGCCTTTCCCGGTGACGGTCGAGATGCTGAGCCGCTTTCGCGAGAAGAAGGAACAGGTGGAAATTCTCGAACGCCTGGCGGCGGGAAAGATCGACATCATCATCGGCACGCATCGCTTGTTTTCGAAAGACGTGCAGTTTCTCGACCTGGGGCTGGTGGTGGTCGACGAGGAACAGCGCTTCGGCGTGGCGCACAAAGAGAAGCTGAAGCAAATGACCAAGTCGGTGGACTGCCTGACGCTCACCGCCACGCCCATTCCCCGGACTTTGCAGATGTCGTTGATGGGCGTGCGCGACATGAGCGTCATCGAAACGCCACCCAAAGACCGGTTGACCATCAACACCGTGGTCACGAAGTTTGACACGCGCCTCATCCAAACCGCCATCGAACACGAGTTGGATCGCGGCGGCCAGGTGTACTTCGTGCACAATCGCGTGGAATCGATCTATTCGGTGGCGGCGCTGGTGGCGCGCCAAGCGCCGCGATGCCGCGTCGCCGTGGCGCACGGACAAATGAACGAACACGAACTCGAGCAGGTGATGCTGAAATTCATGGGACACAAATTCGACGTCTTGGTGGCGACGACGTTGATCGAAAACGGTCTCGACATCCCGCTGGTCAACACCTTGATCGTGAATCGCGCCGACAAATTCGGCTTGGCGCAGCTTTATCAGTTGCGCGGGCGCGTGGGCCGGTCGAATCGCCGCGCTTACGCGTATCTGATGGTGCCGCCCGACCGCGGCCTGACACCCATCGCGCGCCGACGTTTGAACGCGCTCAAGGAATTCAGCGATCTGGGCTCCGGTTTTCGCATCGCGGCGCTCGATCTGGAATTGCGCGGCGCGGGAACGTTGCTGGGCGCGCGCCAGCACGGTTACATCAACTCCATCGGATTCGAAACCTATTGCCAGCTTTTGGAGCGGACGATTCAAGAGTTGAAAGGCGAGGAACCGCCGCCGGAGATTCACACCAGCCTGAATCTGCACATCGACATCAAAATTCCCGCCGATTACATTGCCGACGAGAACTTGCGCTTGGTGACCTACAAGCGAATCTCCAACGTCAAGGCGGAGGCGGAAGCGGTTCGCGTTCGCGAAGAACTGATCGATCGCTTCGGCCCCTTGCCGGAGGCCGTTCAAAATCTGGTCAGCTACGCCCAGCTCAAAGCGCTGGCCGAAAGCATGCAAGTGAAATCCATCGACCGGGACCAATTCATGGTCTATCTCCAGTTCCATGAGCAGACCCCGGTTTCACCGGATGCGTTGATCGCGCTCGTGAATCAGGATTCGCGCATCCATCCCTCTCCTTCCGGGCGAATAAAAATTCAAATGGAAAAGACTCTTCCGTCCTACCTATTGGCCCGTTTGCGAGAAATCCTGCAGGTGCTGAATGGCTCAATCCAGGTTCGCTGACGCTCCAATGGCGATTTCGATTCCCCGGTGCTGGCGACTGCTCCCTTTCCTATTGGTGATTCTGCTCGGAGGCTGTGGCCAAAGACCCAGTGGCTCTTCACCCGACGCGCGAGACAATCCTCAGCGGGTGCTCGTGAAGATTGGAGATGAAGATCTCACGGCGGGCCAGTTCCACGCCTTTTTGGAAGAACACTTCCCCGAATCATCGAATCCCATTCCGCGCAACGACCAGGTGCTCAGCGAATTGCTGGATCGCGCCATCAACGAGCGCTTGCTGATTCAAGCGGCGCGCCAAAAGAACATCCAAGTCTCCGACGCCGACGTTCAGGAATATCTCACCAACAGTTCGCTGATTCAGAATCTGGATCGAAGCAAGTGGACCCCGGAAGAGCGGCGCCGGCGGACGGAGCGCGCCCGAGAGATTCTGATGGAAGACCGCTTTCTTCAAACCATCAGCGCCGGGGAAAAGCCGGTCACGCCGGCGGAAGTCCAGCAGTACTATCAGTCGCACCCCGGCATGTTCCAGGAGCCGGATCGATATCACATCGAGGAAATTCTGGTGAAGGACGAACCGGTGGCCGAAGCCGTCGAAGAATTGCTGGCGAAGAGAAAGTCCTTCGAATCTCTGGCGCAGAAATATTCTCGAAACCCCGTGGCTTCCAAAGGCGGCGATCTGGGATGGTTTGCCCGGGGCGAACTTCCGGAGCAATTTGAGAAGGCCGTGATGTCATTGAAGCCCGGTCAACACACCGCGGTCATCCGGACCGACTACGGGTATCATATTTTCAAACTGAAGGAAATTCGGAAGGGTCACGTCATTCCGTTGCCGCTGGCGCGGAAGCAAATCGAGAAGATTCTCAACGACGAAAAGAAGAAGGAAGCGTTCGTCCAGGAGATCACACGGCTTCGCGCATCCGTCCCCATCAAAATCCAAACTCAGAATCTGGGATTCAATTACATCGCGGAGAGAACGGCGAATTAAGCGGCGCGGGCGCTCCTGCCTGCGCCATCACTCCATCCGTCCAGAAGATTTTTGAGA
>CAZIDA010000534.1:0-2670 GCA_964537865.1 uncultured Acidobacteriota bacterium | reverse complement strand
GGCGCAGGCTATGGATTACGGCGCTTCGGTGATTCAGATCGATGGCGATTTCGACGCGGCCATGCGCTTGGCGCGCCAGGCCGCCGACAGCGGTGACGCCTATCTTCTCAATTCCGTCAATCCGTTCCGTATCGAGGGACAGAAGACCATCGCCATCGAATTGATGGAGCAGCGCGGTTGGCGCCCGCCCGATCGCATTGTTCTACCGGGCGGCAACCTCGGAAACTGTTCTGCCTTCGGTAAGGCGCTGAGAGAGATGTTTGATTTGAAGTTGATTTCCCGAATGCCGAAGCTGACCGTGGCGCAAGCCGCCGGCGCCAATCCGTTTTACCGGATGATTCAGTCCGGCTCGAAAGAATTGACCACCGTTCATGCGGAGACGCTGGCCACGGCCATCAAAATTGGCAGCCCTGTCTCTTGGCGCAAAGCGCTGCGTGCTTTGGAATGGACCCAAGGCGAAGTCGTGGAGGTTTGTGAAGAAGAAATTGCCGATGCGCGCGCGTTGTTGGCGCGAGACGGGATCGGTTGCGAGCCGGCTTCTGCATCCACCATCGCCGCGGTGCGAAAGCTCTCACAAGAGCGGGGTCTGGCGTCGAGCGAAGAGGTCGTCGCCATCTTGACTGGGCACCAACTCAAAGATCCGGAATACATCATCGAGTACCATCAAGGATCGCTCACGTTCAAGGGGAAGCCGATTGCGGGACATTATCGCAATCCGATTCAAACGATTGCCGCGGAATTGCCGGCGTTGAGAAGAATCTTACAATGAACTTCGGTTTGCTTAATCTTTTTTGGAGCGCATGATGAAAATTGCAGTCATGGGAACGGGTGGGGTCGGCGGTTACTTTGGCGGGATGCTGGCCAAGGCCGGAGAAGAAGTTTATTTCATCGCCCGTGGTACGCACTTGCAGGAAATGCTGAAGAACGGACTCATCGTGAAGAGCGTTGCTGGAGATTTCGTCGTTCCATTGGCCTTTCCCCAATCAAAGGGAGGAGAAGCGCCGACGGCCAATCCGGGCCATGGCGAAAATCGCGCCTACGCGACGGACGATACTTCCACCATTGGTCCGGTCGATCTTATTCTCTTCTGCGTCAAGACCTATGACACGGAAGAGGCGTCCAAGTCGCTCTTTCCCTTAATCGGGCCGGGGACTTTGATCCTCTCGTTGCAGAACGGCGTCGATTCCGCCGACAAGCTGGGGCGCGATCACGGCCGCAATCATGTTTTGGGCGGCCTCGCCTATATCTACGCCGCGCTGGGCGGCCCGGGCGTTATTGTTCATTCCGGCGGCCCGCGCAAAATTATCTGGGGCGAGTTGGATGGAAGCATCACGGAGCGGCTGAATCCGATCAAGGCGGCCTTTGACCGCGCCAAGTTCCCTCACGATATCAGCGCCGACATCAAGAAAGCGCTTTGGGAAAAGTTTGCGATGATTTGTGCGAACGGCGGGATGAGCGCTCTCACTCGAGCGACCCTTGGAGAGATGCTCGGCAATGAAAACACACGAGCGATGATTGAAAAAACGATGCGCGAAGTGACCCATGTGGGTGCCGCCGAAGGGCTGAAATTTGATCCCCGCTTTGTGGAACGCACCATGAAATTTCTGGATACGCTCGAACCGTCCGGCCGCGCCTCGCTCTACACGGACCTCGCGAAGCACCGCAAGCTGGAGCTGGCGTCTCTCAATGGGCGCGTCGTTCAGCTTGCCAAAAAACACGGGATCCCCGTCCCCATGAATTTTGCGATCTTCGCGGCGCTGGCCCCGCACATGAATCCGCCGCGATGATTTCACCGGGGAATTGATCTTCTTCGCTTGGTGGGGCAGACACTCTGTCTGCCCCACGAGTCTCTCATCGGCCTGCTAATGTTTATGTTCAGGCGCTCCGGCCGTGTGTTTTCCGCCGTCTTCATCCAGTTCGTCCAGCATCTCAAAGGCATATCGCAGATGCGGAATAACGATCGTTCCCCCGACAATCAAGGCGATGTGCATCGCCTCGTATAGCTCTTCGCGGCGACATCCCTCCGTCACACAGCGATCCAGATGATAAAAAATGCAGTCATTGCACCGCAGCACCATCGACGCCACCAGACCCATCATCTCTTTGGTTTTAACGTCGAGCCGGCCTTTGACGTAGGCGCGCGCGTCCATCGCGAAATATTTGTTGAACTCCTGAAATCCGCTATTCAAGATCTTCTCGTTCATATCGCTGCGATACTTCCGAGTCTTCGAAACGGAATCCTTCATTCCTAGCTCCTTCGATCCGGACGATGGAATCGCCTCCGGATCACCAGAAACCACACTTCTCCTCAATCAGGAAAATCAAATCTCCGTACAGGGAAAAGGTGGGCCGTTACTTCTTTCGCGAGGCAGGTTTCTTCTTGGCGCTCGGCGCTGAATCCGCCGCGGAGTCATGGCCGCCCATGCCGGCGGCGACCTGATCGAAGAGAGATTTCACGTCGCTCTTCTTCGGCTTTCCTCCTTTGCCTTGTCGAAAGGGGTGCTCGAATGAACACGTGTTGCAGCGCACCTTCTTCACTTCCCCGTTCACGATTGCCACGACGCCATGATCCAGCAGGAGCTTACATCGCGTGCAGTAATCTTCGATTGTGTCTCCCAAACGCAACTCACGATTGAACACCGTTCACCCCCTGGCGATCAGTCGATCTTC
>CAZIDA010000533.1:0-2676 GCA_964537865.1 uncultured Acidobacteriota bacterium | reverse complement strand
CTCTCTCGGCGGAACGCTTCAGCATAGGCGTTGAATCCACGATAAGCTCGGCAGAGATCGGCCGGCGCCATCCCGCCTTTCGCCCACCAATCGCTCAGCGACGCGGTGTTGGGAGTTTCCTTTGGCCCGAAACATCCAAAGCAAGCGCGATGAAACGATGGGCACAGCGCATCGCATCCGGCTTGCGTGACCGGGCCCAGACAATGGGCGCCGGCGCTGACCATGACGCAGACGGCGCCGCGTCGCTTGCATTCCATACAGACGCTGTACGGCGGCGTGTTCGGTTTTCTTCCGTTGAGAAACGCGTTGATGACTTCCAGGAGTTGTCGTTTGCTGATGGGACAGCCGCGCAATTGGAAATCGACAAACACATGATCCGCGATGGGCGTCGATTTGTTGAGCGTCTCGATGTACTGCGGCGAGGCGTAGACAATCGGAACGTAAAGCTTCACGTCGGTGAAATTGCGAAGCGCCTGAATGCCGCCCGAGGTGGCGCAGGCGCCGATCGTGACCAGAAACTTGGAGGCGCGGCGCACCTTGTGGATCCGCTCAGCGTCGTGCGGTGTCGTGATGGAGCCTTCGACGAGAGACAGATCATAAGGCCCGTTGACGACCGCTCGCGAGGCTTCCGGAAAGTTGGCGATCTCGACAACATCGGCGATGGCCAACAATTCGTCCTCGCAGTCGAGGAGACTGAGTTGGCATCCGTCGCAGGACGCGAATTTCCAGACGGCCAATTTGGGTTTGCGTTTTGATGGCATGTCAGATCTCCCATTTCGCGAGCCAGCCCTCAACCTGGTCGTACCGAAAGACGGGTCCGTCGCGGCATACGAAGAACGGCCCCAACTGGCAATGGCCACAAAAGCCAATGGCGCATTTCATGTTTCGTTCGAGAGAGACATAAACGTTGTCGGGTTTGATACCGCGCTTGCGCAGCTCCAGCACCGTGAAGCGCATCATGACTTCAGGTCCACAGACGAGCGCCACAGAATTCAAGGGATCGAAAGGCGCTTTGGAAACCAGCGTGGTCACGAAGCCGACATTCCCTCGCCAATCTCCCATAGCGCGATCGACGGTGACATGCACTTCCAGGTCGAAGTGTGACCGCCAATGCTCCAGCTCGCGCTCGAACAAGATTTCGTCGGGAGTGCGAGCCCCATAAAGCAGCACGACGCGCCCATAGCGTGGGCGATAGGAATGCAGGTGATACATGACGGGGCGCAAAGGCGCAAGGCCAATCCCGCCGGCGACAATCACGACATCTTTTCTTTCCGCCTCTTCGACCGGCCAATGGCTCCCGAAAGGGCCGCGAATTCCCATCACGTCTCCGCGCTTGAGTAACCGCATCGCTTTGGTCACCGTCCCCACTGCCCGCGTCGTGTGGACCAGCGCGCGAGATTTGCCTGGATCGCCGCTGATCGAAATCGGGACCTCACCCACGCCGAAAACATAAAGCATATTAAACTGTCCGGCCTCGTAGGAGAGGCGCGGCTCGCCATTGGCGGGAGAGAGTTCGAGCGTGAAGGTGTCGTGAGTCTCCTGCTTGACGCGCTGGACTTGATAAGAAGTCGGGAGCATGGGTTCGTTGACGTGGAGGCTCATAAAGTCGCGCTTCTCCTCAATGAGCGGCGTAAACATCAAGAATCTGCAAGCGCATCGCGGTCAACCGCTGTTCGATGATGTGCGCGAAACGCTTCAGCAGTTCGTAACCTAAATTGTGATCCTGTTCGCATTTGGTGCGGAGACACTTCGCATCCAGGACGATGGCGCGCGTCGATTCCACGGCGCGGGCGTCGAAGTGCCAGTGATAAGGAGGAATGAGCCACGACCATCCCAACACTTCGCCGGCGCCAATGGTCTCGACCCGGATCGATCCACGATGAGCGCCGTGAATCTCCACCGCAACGCGGCCGTCGCGGATGATGTAAAAGTGATTGGCCTCCTCTCCTTCGCGGAACAGGAGCCTGCCGGCGTCGAACCGAACGTTGGCGGCGCACCCGACCACCAACTCCAGGTGTTCGGTGGAGAGATCTTTCAAAAAGGGATGTTCGGCCAGGATCGGCTTAAGCGTCTCCATTGCTTTTCTCCTTCGCGGTTAAAACTACAGGATCGGTTGAATCGGCCGCACAAATTGCGCGGGCTTCTTCGGTCAGATCGATTCCCACGGGGCACCAGGTGATACAGCGTCCGCAACCGGTGCATCCGAACGTGCCGAACTGGTCGACCCAATAAGCAAGCTTGTGCGTCAACCATTGGCGGTAACGCGATTTGGCCGAAGCTCGAATGCTGCCTCCGTGAATATAGGAAAAATCCGTCGTGAAACAAGAATCCCATTTCTTCCAGCGCTCCGCTTGTTTTCCTCGAAGGTCGGTAACGTCCTCCACCGTGACGCAAAAGCAAGTGGGGCAGACCATCGTGCAGTTGGCGCAGTTGAGACATCGCTCGGCGACTTCTTCCCAGTGCGGGTGATTGGCGTTTCGATAAAGCGCCTCGCGAAGGCCCGTGGTTTCTAATCGCTTGCCCATTTGCTTAGAGGTTTCGGCGATGCATTGCGCGGCAGCCTGTTCTTCTTCAGGGGAGGCCGGCCGATGCGGAACCTGCTTCATCAAATCGGCGCCGGCGGAAGTTCCAACCTCGACGACAAAATAGTGATGCAGGTTGGTCTTGATCTCTGTG
>CAZIDA010000532.1:0-2678 GCA_964537865.1 uncultured Acidobacteriota bacterium | reverse complement strand
TGGACGGAGTTCGCCCTCCGCGATTTGACGCGCGCGCGCGCGCGCCACGTCCAACAGCAACGGCTTCGGCGCCACTTCGTCGACCAAGCCGATGCGCAACGCTCGCGCGGGTTTGTAGTTTCGACCGGCTGTGGCGACTTCAATCGCTCGCTGCAAACCGATCAAGCGAGGCAATCGTTGCGTGCCGCCCGCGCCGGGAAGCAAGCCGAGCTGAACTTCCGGCTGGCCCAGTTGCGTCTTCGCGTCGTCGCTGCAGATGCGGTAATGACAAGCCAGCGCCAACTCCATCCCGCCGCCGAGACAAGCGCCGTGAATCGCGGCCACCACCGGGAATCGCGAGTCCTCGATCTTTTGAAGAACGCGCTTGGCGTAGTCCGACGCTTCCTCCGCTTGCTGCGCCGACTGGAACAGAAGAAATTCGTGAATGTCCGCGCCGGCGATGAAATTGTCTTCCTTGCCGCTGATGATGACGAGTCCGCGAATGTCGCTGCGCCGCGACAACTCGTCGAAGAGTTTTTCCGCTTCCTGCACCACTGCCAGGGTGAACTTGTTGACCTTCTCGCGTTCCAGATCGAAGGTCAACACCGCGAAGTTTTGTTCATCCAGATTCAAAGTGAACGCCGACATGTGATTTTCCTCTGTGGGGCAGGCACTCTTGCCTGCCCCGTGTTTCAAGAAGACCGCTCCGGGCGCAGACCCGCCGCGGCGGGTGTCTGCGCCACTACTTTTCCAGCAACTTCTCAGATCGCGTGAATGGATTTCAGATTTGTGATCTCCGCTTCCGAATAACCCAACTCCTTCAAGATTTCACCGGTATGTTCTCCCAGATTTGGCGCCGGACGCCATGATGCCTCTTGGACTCCAGAAATCTTCAGCGGATTGCCGAGTCGAGGCGCCGCGCTCAAGGCCGGATCGCGAGATTCCTGAATCATCCCGCGATGTCGCAGTTGAGGATCCGCGAGAAGGTCGGTCAAAGAATTCACCGGCTCGCAGCAAACATCACGGCCCTCAAAAATCTTCATCCACTCCGCTTGAGGCCGCGACGACAAAATCGATCGGACCGTCGCAAAAACCGATTCTCGTTCTTTTCCCATTGCGAACTGGAGAGGAATCAAATCGGGACGTTCGATGGCGCGGCAAAAGTTCTCCCAGAATTTCGGCTCGAGCGCGCCCAACGCCAAGAATTTTCCGTCTGCCGTGGAGTACACGTTGTAGAACGGCAGTTCGCCCGTCAATTCCATTTTCTCTCCGAGGGCGAGCGGGCGCCCCGCCATGAGGTGAGAAAAGATAATCGGGATGAACGACACGGTTCCGTCGAGCATGGAAATGTCGATGTACTTTCCTTGTCCAGTCTTTTCGCGGGCGTGGAGCGCGGCCAGGATTCCCACGAGCGACATCAGGGCGCCGGCGGCGAGGTCGGCAATTTGGATAGGCGGAAGCACCGGCGTTCCGTCGCGATCGGTGTTCAATCCCAAAAATCCGGAGCGCGCGATGTAGTTGATGTCGTGTCCGGCGCGCTCGCGATGCGGGCCGTCCTGCCCGTAGCCGGAGATGGAACAATAGATCAGCCGCGGATTCTGCCGCCGCATCGTCGCTTCGTCGATGCCCAAGCGTTCGGTGACACCAGGGCGAAAACTTTCGATCAACACGTCCGCCGTCTGCGCCAATTTGAAAAAGGCTTCTCGCGCCGGAGGCGTCTTCAAATTCAGAGCCAAGCTTCTTTTATTGTGATTGAGCTCGGAAAAGAGAACCGAGACGCCGTTTGCAAATGGCGGCATCGAGCGCACGGGATCGCCATTGAGCGGATCTTCGATCTTAATGACGTCGGCCCCGAGTTGCGCCAGCAGGCGAGTGGCGAAAGGGCCGGGCAATTGTCGCGACAGGTCCAGAACCTTCAGGTCGTTAAGCATGATGAGGAGCGGTCGGTAAAGTCCTTTCTGTTTAGAAGAATTGCCAAAACCCGCAGCGAAGTTTTGGAAGGGACCTGATCAATCGGGGCCGATAAATCGGCCTCAAAGATGAAATGAAATACTATTTGGAACTCGTTTTGGCCGGACTGAAATCCGGCCCTTCATGACCATCCAAAAGGATTTTCAACACGTTGTTGAATTTGATGCATCCTCCGGCTCGGCTCATTCTCTTTCCAGGACCATCGCGGCGCCGTGTCCGCCGGCGGCGCACCCCGTGACCAGCCCAAACTGCGCGTCGCTACGCTGCATTTCGTGCGCCAACGTCGTCACCATGCGCGCGCCGGTGGCGGCGAACGGATGGCCGATGGCAATCGATCCGCCGTAGCGATTGAGCTTTCCGTAATCGACGCCGCCGATGGCTTCGCTGCGACTCAATTTTTCTTCGGCCCACTTTCGTGATTCGAACATCTTCAAAGTAGCCAGCACCGAGGCGGCGAAGGCTTCGTGCATTTCGATGACGTCGAGATCGCTCCATTTTAATCCGGCGCGATCGAGCGCCCGCGGCGTGGCGTACGCCGGTCCCATCAACATTTGATCTTTCGGCGAGTGCGCGGAGAAGGCATAGGATCGCACGAAAGCCAGCGGCTTCACGCCGAAGGCCTTGGCCCACTCTTCGCTCGTCACCAGCACCGCGGCCGCGCCGTCGGTCAGCGGACTGGAGTTGGCCGCGGTGATCGTTCCGTAGCGTTTATCGAAAACCGGTTTGAG
>CAZIDA010000531.1:0-2689 GCA_964537865.1 uncultured Acidobacteriota bacterium | reverse complement strand
AATATAAATGAAATAAACATACAGAAATGTCCAAACTCCAGGGCCCAGAGGGCCGCAATATGTGTAGCCCCGTCCGCCGCTCTGCGTTTTTTGCAGAGCAAGGGCGGGGTACGGTGGTGGATAAGATCAAGAAGCCCGCCTTGGCGGGCGACAGAAGCTTATTCTCGGAGCAGTCACTCGGCTACCAAAGCATCTCACCCGCTAAAGGGACAGCGGATCAAAAACGTTTCTGCGACGTGCGTGATCGGTGTATCCTAGCCCGTGATCGCTCAGCGTGCAAAAGGCCGGACATCGGGTCGATGAGAGCAAAACGTCGACTGATCCGAAGGGAGCACGCAGGTGATCAGGAGATTTGATCCGGTGAGTGGCGCTTCATTGCGAAACCATCATCCCAGCCAAGTGGGAACGCGGCTGTTCCTCACGATTCTGCTGAACTTGGTGATTTTCGTGGTGGAGTTCATCAGCGGACTCTTCTCGAACAGCTTGGCGCTGGTCACGGACGCCTTTCACAACCTTACCGATTTCTCTACCGCCACCATCAGCTTCGCAGCCCATCGCATCGGAAAGCGCGGCGCCGACTCGCGCCGGACCTTCGGCTATCAGCGCGTAGAGATTTTTGCGGCAGTGCTGAACGTCACCATTCTCTTTGCGGTGGCGGTGGTGGTTTTCATCAAAGCCTATTCGCGATTTCGGCGACCGGCCCCGGTCAACGGCGGAACGCTCTTCATCGTGTCGTTGATTGCCTTGGTCATCAACGCCGTCGCCGCCTGGCTCCTCAAGAAACCTTCCGCGCGAAATCTGAATGTTCGAAGCGCTTTTCTGCATCAGATCACCGACGTAGCCTCCTCCGGCGGGGCCATGGTCGCGGGCCTGTTGGTGCTTTGGAAGGGATGGACGCTGAGCGACTCCGTCGTTTCCATTTTGATCGGCGCATTTATTATCCGGAGCGGCTGGCGAATTCTGAAAGAATCGACGAACATCCTGATGGACGCCGCGCCCCATTGGCTCAACATCGACGACATCAAATCGCGACTCGAGCAACTACCGGAGGTCGATGAAGTCCATCACATCCACGCGTGGAGTTTGTCGTCGGAAAGCGTGGCTTTCGCCGCGCACATTCAAGTCAAGAATCAGACGCTCGAAGAAGTGGATCGCTTGGCTCACACGATCCGAGAAGTCCTGCTGCACGAATTTCAAATCGATCATCCCACGCTCCAATTTGAAACCCGCAAGTATGAAGCCGTTGCGGTTCTATGCAATGGGAGCTCCGGCCCGACGGCGCCACCACCTGCTCGCTAATGACTCCTCATGGAATTTCTCAAGGTAGAGCGCCCGAACTGCTCTCCGAAAGATGATCTGAAAGTAGCTGACGGAATCTCTGCGCCATCTTTGCGTCCTCAGCGTCTGCGGTGAGTGGCCGTACCGGCAAGCGAAAAATCTTCATGTCCTCGGGTCCGCCATCCCCTTAGCGGATGACCAACTGCCCACAAGAGCCGCTGCCTTCGTCCTCCGAGGTGGACTCGGCATCGCTACCAAATTACCCTCTCAAACATCTTCATCCGTCATCACAAGTTGGCCCTGTGAAATTTGATGGCGAATCAGATAAAGTGAAGCGCCATGCACCACGAGGCCGGCGATGGACGCAAAGCAAAACGAAGGAAGAATTCCCCAAGGTTGAATGGTCGCCGCGATCACGAGGAAGAAGACGGCGAAGGTGAACAGTCCGGCCATAAGACCGCGCAAGAGACGCATCACCGATCGCCCGCTTTCAAAATGGTGCGTGAAGATGGCGAGGACGCTGGTCACCACGGGAAACGGCGCCAACAGGCCGCTCAACCGAGGTCCCAACGTGGTCGCGAGTCCGGTGATCCCCAAAACCATCAGCGTCGCCACCACCATTCGCAGAGGAATCTCCCAGCCCGGCGGTGTAACAGGCGTGGAGGAAGCCGGACCTTCCGGCAAGAATCGGAAGATCACGAGCATGACAATGCTCGTCACAACGAAAGTGATCGTCAGATGAAACGGCCAAAACCGGAGCGCAAAAGTCGAGACAAAAAAAGCCGCCCAACCACAAAGAACCGGCGTCCACCAATTCTCGTTGCGGATGACGAGACCATAAGTCAAGCAGAAGAGTGAAAGCGAGATGAGGCCCAGCAAGGAGCTTTGCGCGGTTTGCGACGCGAAGCTGCGCCCTTGCTCCAGCGCTAGAAAACAGACGATGGGACCGGAGGTCAGAGGAAGCCCCACCAACCAGCCACCCACCGTGGGGCCCCAGCGTCGCGCCGCCACACTGACGGCGCCGATGAGCAAAGGAATGAGAATCACTTTGAGGATGATCATGAGCGGGTGAGATCCAATTCCATGACTACACCAACGTTCTCGCGGCGATCGAGGCTCTCCACCCCACTTGCGCTCGGCTCTTCGCCAGTTGCCGCCTGAACAAAGATCCCAGAAGCTTTGCGCCCGCCTCGATTCTTCGGGGGCCGGCGGTGGAAAAAGTCAGGCGCAGCGTGTTCAATCGCGGAGACTCGACATAAAAATTTTTTCCCGGACTGTAAGCGACGCCTTGTTGCGCCGCCGCGGGAAGCAGTTGCGCCGCGTCCAACCCCTCGGGCAATCTCACCCACAGCGACATCGCGCCTTGAGGGCGGGTCCAGTCGCTGCCGGATGGAAAATATTTTTCCAAACA
>CAZIDA010000530.1:0-2693 GCA_964537865.1 uncultured Acidobacteriota bacterium | reverse complement strand
CGTTGCATTACCTCGAACTCTTGCGCCAGGCGAAAATCATCGAGCAGCTTCCCGTCGTCGAAAGGATCTCGCTTCCGATCTCCGCAGCGCGGATAGAAGCGGCGCGCCAGAAATTGGCCGCGAAGCAAGTGAGTCCGGGCGGGCCGTGGATCGGCCTCAATCCCGGCGCTTATTTTGGTTCCGCCAAGCGCTGGATGCCGGAGCGTTACGCCGCGGTCGCGGATCGTCTCGTTGATGCCGTAGGAGGCGATGTGTTAATCTTTGGCTCGGCGAGCGAGCGCCGCATGGCGGACGAAATTGCGAGTCGCCTGCGGCATCCGCCGAAAATCTTCAGCGGCGAAACCTCGTTGGCGGAGTTGGCCGCGCTGTTGAAGTGCTGCTCCCTGGTGCTGACGAACGATTCCGGGCCGATGCATGTTGCGGCCGCCGTCGGAACGAAGACCTTGGCCATGTTTGGATCGACCGATGAATGGGC
The DNA here is from genome assembly GCA_964537865.1 of uncultured Acidobacteriota bacterium. GTDB lineage: Bacteria > Acidobacteriota > Terriglobia > JAIQFV01 > JAIQFV01 > CAZIDA01. Next base: position 2,218 of record CAZIDA010000530.1, on the reverse strand, counting down.
CACGGCCCCGCTGGGCGCGCACACGCGGGTCATCAACAAACACGTCTGTTGCAGTCCGTGTTTGCTGCGCGAATGTCCGCTGGATCATCGATGCATGACCCGCATCAGCGTGGACGAGGTTTTCACCGCCGCCATGGATCTGCTCACGCGTTGAGTGCTCTTCATGCCTGAACAACCTGCCGCCGTTTTTTTGGATCGTGACGGGACCGTGTGCGAGGAGATGGGATACATCAACCATCTCTCGCGATGCCATCTTTATTCTTTTGCCGCGCCGGCGATTCGAGCGCTCAACGCCGCCGGGGTGAAAGTCGTCATCATTTCCAATCAATCGGGTGTGGCGCGCGGATATTTTCCGGAGTCGTTGGTAGATCAGGTCAACGAAAAAATCTTAAAGGAGTTGAATTCGCAAGGCGCTCGGGTGGACGCCGTGTATTATTGTCCTCACCATCCCGCGGCGGTGGACGCTCGATATAGAAAGAATTGCGAATGCCGCAAGCCCGCGCGAGGCATGTTGGATCGCGCGGCACGCGAGTTGAATGTGGATTTGAGTCGGTCTTATGTGATCGGCGATCGGCGAAGCGACGTGGAAACCGCCGGGCTGCACGGATTGCGCAGCGCTTTGGTTTTGACCGGATATGGCCGCGGCGAATGGGAATTGCATCGTCACGAATGGCACTTTCAGCCGGACTGGGTGTGCGAAGATTTGACGGAAGCCGTGGAGCAGGCGCTTGGCGATTTGAAAAGAAAAGGAGCGTGATGATCGATCATCAAGAGCGCGACGCGCTGTTGGGAATCATCGATCGATTTCGCAACGCCCGGATTCTGCTGCTCGGGGATTTTGTGGCCGACGAGTACGTTGACGGAGAAATCTCTCGCGTCTCTCGCGAAGCGCCGGTACTGATCTTGCAGCATCGGCAAACGCGCGTTGTCCCCGGTGGGGGCGCCAATGCCGCTCATAATCTCGTCGACCTCGGCGCGCAGGTGTTTCCATTCAGCATTGTCGGGCACGACAATTCAGGATTGCAGTTGATCGAGGTCTTTCAGAAGAAGCGCGTGCCGACGGACGGCATTTTAGTAGATCGCACGTTTTCCACGACGACCAAGTCGCGCATCCTGGCGGGATCGGCGCACACCACGCATCAGCAAGTGGTTCGGATCGATCGCGAACCGTCTCAGCCTCCGCAATCGAAGATCGTCGATCAGCTCTTCGGAAAAGCGCGGCGTCGCGTCTCGGAAGTCGACGCCGTGCTGGTGTCGGATTACGGCGCTGGATTTATTACGCCGGAGCGCGTGGCGGCGCTGCGTCCGAATGCTCGACAAAAACAAATTCCGTTCAACATCGACTCGCGATATCAGATGTTGGCTTACCGGTCTTTCACGGCCGCGACGCCAAACGAACCGGAGGTGGAAGCGGCGCTGAACGTGAAAATTGGAAACAATCTTCGCGCCCTCGAAACCGCAGGTCGAAAGTTGCTGAGGCAGCTTCAAATGAAAGCGCTCCTCATCACGCGCGGCAAAGAGGGAATGGCGCTCTTCGAACCGGGCCGAAAGACGGCGCACCTCCCCATCTTCGGCTCCGATCAAATCGCCGATGTGACCGGGGCCGGCGACACGGTGATTGCCGTCTTCACGTTGGCGCTGGCGTGCGGCGCGACCTTCGAACAGGCGGCTCGGCTCTCGAATTACGCCGGCGGCCTGGTGGTGATGAAACACGGCACCGCCACGGTGCGACCCGAAGAGTTGATCGCCGCCGTTCACTCCGACTCGGCGCAGGAATCATGATCCGGGATAAGATTCTCGACATCGCAACGCTTCAGGCGCGGTTGGCCGAGCATCGCCAGCGGCATCAGCGAATCGTGTTGGCGAACGGATGTTTCGATGTGCTGCACGTCGGGCACGTCCGGTATCTTCAGGAAGCAAAGGCGTGCGGAGACGTGCTGGTGGTGGCCGTAAACAGCGACGACTCCGTTCGGCGGATCAAAGACGCGGGACGCCCGCTGCTTTCCGAAGCCGATCGCGCACATCTCGTGGCCGCGCTGGCGTGCGTCGATTACGTCACCGTTTTTTCGGACGCGACTGTCGCGCCGCTCTTGGATTTGCTACGTCCCGACGTTCATGCCAAGGGGACTGATTACACCCCGGAGACGGTTCCCGAACGCGAGGTGGTTCGAAGCTATGGCGGAGAAGTGGCCATCGTCGGCGATCCCAAGGATCATTC
>CAZIDA010000529.1:0-2713 GCA_964537865.1 uncultured Acidobacteriota bacterium | reverse complement strand
GTGGTGGCGGTGTTCCGCACGGATTGAATTCCCGTGCGGAACACCGCCACCACCGCCGTGGAAAGAAGCGCCGCGATGGTGATCGCCACCAACAACTCAATCAGCGAAAAGCCCGCCGCCTTTTCCGCCCGCCGGTCTTCTGAATCCACGCTCTTCATGACGCTAGAAATCAAGATTTAGACGATTCCTTCAAAACATTTTTTATGGTTTCCAATTGGACTCGCCGTTCGCCGCCATGGGATTTCCACTGGACTTCCACCTGCAACAGCACCCGTCGCAGGTTCATGCTTTTCAGGGAGTCATCGTCTTCGTCGGAAGGTTGGTAGGGCTTTACGGAAGCCGTCCAGGCGTAGCCGTCCTCGAATTGGCCTTGCGTTTGTTCGGACGTCGGCGCCTGCGCAGTGACGTACAGGTCGTTCATGATCCGATTGGCGTGCAGGACGGCTCGCGAGTACTCGTCGGCTTGACCTTCGGCGCGCAGCCCGCTTGAAAAGATTTCCATCATGGCGACAAACACCAGCGCCACAATGGCGGTCGCGACGATGACTTCGAGAAGAGAGAAACCACGTTCTTGCAGTCCACGAGAAGAGGCGTTTCGTGGTCGATTCCCGATTCCCGGATGCCGGAGAGCTCGCCTGGTTGAAAGACTATTGACTCGCAATCGTTGTATCTCCCGTCAAGGAATCGATGGCGACGCTCAGATTCCGCCCTTGCGTGTCGCGCAGAACGATCGAGCCGGCATCGGAAGTGCCGTTGGGATAAAAATAGAAGTCCGTGGCATCAACGGCGCCGTCCCCCGAAATTCGTTGCGATTGAAAGAAGCGGATTCCCGGCGGCAGATTCAACTCTTTGATCAACGTTAACTTGGCGTCCGTCACTACAATCTTTCCCTTGTTCAAATCCAAGGAGACTCGAACCGGCTGGCGCCGTCTCACGGCTTCCCACTTGGCCATTCGACAAACCGAAACGACTTGTCGCGCCGCGCCCTTCAGGCGCAGACTGGCGAGCGCGTTTCCAAACGACGGATAGACCATGGCGCTGAGGATGGCAATCAGCGTCAACACCACTAACAGCTCGAGCAGCGTGATGCCGCGCTCCTGAGTTTGCGTCCGCAGATTTCGATTTCGATGGAACATGAGATTCTCAAATCCGGCAAACTGCTTCGAAAATAGCCGTCGTGGGTGTCTGGGTAGCCGGGATTCGCCTGCCCTTTGGCGAATCCCGGACGTCTGGCGATTGGGATTCATCCGATATCCGGGATGCTTCTCCGCCTGCGGCGGAGGAGCATCCCGGCTACCACACCTATTTCACGACCTTGGGTGGTCGCCGCGGCGACCACGAGCTACTGCCTTCATCATCTTTTCTTTCGTTTCTTCCTCAAACCTTACACCTCAGACCTAACACCCGACACCTGGCCCCTGCTCTTCCTACTTCCAACTCACAATATCGGCATCTTCTCCTTCGCCGCCCTCTTTGCCGTCGCGACCGTAGCTCAGGATGTCAAATTCGCCGTGCTGTCCGGGACAGCGATACACGTAAGGATTCCCCCACGGATCGAGCGGAACTTCCTTTTGAAGATACGGACCGTTCCACTTGCTCTGATCGACCGTGGGCGGCCGCACGCGAAGCGCTTGCAAGCCTTCTTCCTGAGTGGGCAGTCGTCCCACATCGAGACGAAATTGTTCGATGGCGTTTTCGAACGTTTCGATTTGCGATTTCGCGGTGGTGGCTTTAGCGGCGGCCACGTTCTTCCACAAACGCGTGCCCACCAACGTCGCAAACAGCGCGATGATGACCATCACCACGAGCAATTCCAGCAACGTGATTCCTGCTTCCCGATTGTTTTCTCTACCCCGCCGCATTTTTTCTCCTTCAATGAGCCCCCGTGACCGGAACTCATTCGCCTTTTGGAATCCTTCTAAAAGTGAACCTCATTGATCGACAGGATGGCCGAAAGAATCGACAGCACGATCATCCCGATGATCAAACCCATGACGAGGATAATGGATGGTTCCAGGAGCGCCAACAGATTTTTGAGCGTGGACTTGACTTCGCCGTCGTAGATGTCGGCGATCTGGAGCATCATGGCGTCCAGTTTCCCGGTCTCTTCGCCGACTTCCAGCAGATGAACCATCAAAGGCGGGAACGTTTGAGTCGCTTGAATGGGCTTCGCCACGCCCTCGCCTTTCTTGATTCCCGCGGCCACGCTTTCCAGTTTCGAAGCGATGAGGCGATTCCCGACAATCTCCCGAACCACGTTGAAGGCTTCCATCATGGGAACGGCGCTGTGCAGCAGCGTGCCCATGGTGCGCGTGAATCGAGCCACTTCAATCTTCAGCGTCAACTCACCCACCAACGGCCAATGAAGAATCCACTGATCCCATTTCATGCGGCCGGTGGGCGTCGCCAGCGCGCGCCGCCACAGAAAGATAATCGCCCCCAGCGACAACAGCATGACCCACCAATATTGCGTTATCGCGCCGCTGACGTCCATGAGGATGACCGTCGCCAACGGCAGCGCTCGACCCATGTCGGAGAAAATTTGGGTGAATTTGGGAATGACGAAAGCCATCAAGATGATGATCGAACCGATGCCGACCACCGTGAGCAGGGCCGGATAAATCATGGCGTTGATGAGCGTGGTCCGCAGCGCTTCGTTGGCTTCCAGAAATTGCGCCAAGCGATCGAACACTTCGTTCAAGAACCCGCCCAC
>CAZIDA010000528.1:0-2713 GCA_964537865.1 uncultured Acidobacteriota bacterium | reverse complement strand
GAGGGTAACAGAACTGCAGGGGGATTGCAATACATACTTAACCTAGTAATATTAGAATTTCACGCCCAATAATTTCGATCCAGACTGCGATATTGAATCGCTTCGCTGATATGTGAAGCCGCGATGCGGTCGGCGCCGGCGAGATCGGCGATGGTGCGTGAAACTTTCAAGATGCGGTCGTAGGCGCGGGCGCTGAGGCCTTTCTTGGTGATGGCGGTTTCCATGAGACGTTGGCAGGCGTCGTCGATGGAGCAGTACTTGCGAATTAACCGCGGCGTCATCTGGGCGTTCGAAAATATTTTTCACGGATCAAGGGTCAAACGTCTGTCCCTCGTTTCCGGGATTAATCTTTTATGCGCGTCCGTGTTGAGCGCGCCGTGGCGCGTGACTCCTTGACCAAGCGCACTTGGAGTTTGTAGCCAAGGGCCGACGCATAGCGCTGAAGTGTCGCAAGGGTCGGGGAGTGTTCTCCACCCGCTGATTCGAGACGGGCGACAGCCGATTGGGTGGTGCCAATTCGTGCGGCGACTTGAGCCTGACTGAGGCCGGCTTCTTCCCGAGCTTTCAGAATGTCGTCTAGAAACGCAAATTCGTCGGCTAACCGATCGTATTCACGACGCACCTCCGGACGCGCAAGCGCCCGGGCTTTGAATTCTTTAAAACTTTTTCGCATCGGTTACCTCTCTCATCCGTTTTCGTGCCATGTCTAATTCTTTTCGAGGGGTCTTCTCCGACTTCTTAACAAATTGATGAAGCATCACGATCCGGCGGCCAAACAGCGTGCAGTAAAAGACCCGTGCAACGCCTTCGGGGGCCTTGAGTCGCAATTCGAAGAGACCTCCGCCCATGGCCCGAGTGTGTGGCATTCCAAGATCGGGTCCGTAGATTTCCATCCGCTCCACGTACCGCAGGAAGCGGGCGATGAAACCACCAGACGAGTGGAGTATCTCATCTTGAAGCGCAGCATCATGGAATGTGACCCGCCAATTCACGAAGCCAGTATATCACATTTGCTATATCTGATTACAGGAAGAAAAGCGGACCTCATAGGTTCTGTGACGCAGATCCATTAGGCTTTGATGAAAGGTGCCTGTTTATGCCCGTGGGAATGGTCGGCAGCGAAGGTTTGCAGCACGGATGCCGTCCCGATGGGACTGGTTCAGAAGAAGAAAAGAGGAGAACGGTTGCTATAAAGATGCCGCGCCGATGGCGCTGCGTCCATGCAGAGAGGTACTTTGGGGATTGTCACCTCAGAGTGACGTATTGGAAGATAAATAGACCTGGCCTTAGAAGATTGAAAAGAATCCTCTGCGCCTTTCCCACCGACACGCCAACGATTTGACAGAAGCGTTCGCTTTGAAGTACTATTAGTCGTACGTATTTGTTGGCGCGGTTTCGTATGCGGAATGACCTCGCAACAAAACGGAGGAAGAACCGATGACTACACCCATCGCGGCGGAAATGCCCATCATTGAAGCCAGAAACAAGTTGACCTCGCTCCCTAAGCGGCTTCATCGCAAACCGGGCGCCATTTCGGTGACCCGTCGGGGAGAGCCGGTGCTGGCTATTTTGCCGTGGGACCTTTATGAAGCCATGGTGGAAACCCTAGAGATTTTAGGCGATGAAGAGTTCATGAGGGCGTTGCGCAAGGGAATCAAGGACGTGGAGGCTGGAAAACATACTCCCTGTGAAAAAGCCAAGAGGACCCTGTGAGTATGCGCTACCTTATCCACATTACACCATCGGCTCTGAAAAGGCTCCGTGAGATTTCCGATCGTCGCATTCGAGAAAGGATGAGGGATCGCATCGATGCCTTGGCACAAGATCCGGAGAAGCAAGGAAAGCCCTTGGTCGAAGAGCTGAGAGGCTATCGTAGCTTGCGCGCCGCCGGACAACGATACCGGATTATCTATCGAGTTGACCGCGGGCAGGTCATTGCTATCGTCGTTGCTATCGGCATCCGAAAAGAGGGGAGCCAAAGAGACATTTATTCTCTCGCTAAGAAGCTCATTCGGCTCCGGCTGGTGGAATCTCCCAAACCCTAAGCTGGAAGCGCAACGACACGACCACAGAAGGGGTCTCGCAGGATGGGGCCGCATCCCCTTGGATTGCTATGGTAGAAAGGAAGTCGTCTTCTCCAAAATCCCGCCAGCCATGGCGGGATCGACCGAACACATCTCTGCGCCGCCCGTCCAAGAAAACTCAGAGGAGGATTAATACGGAATTCCTCGAAAAGCCATAGGCTTTTCGCAATAATGGGTGCCCGTGTCTGCTCCACCTGCCGCTCTACCCAGCCGCGGAGCGGCGGTATTGAGTAGCCTGGGGCGCGAGCCCCAGGACAGACGCGTCACATCCCAAAAGCTCTGAAGGAGTGACAGAGTTCTCCCCCATGCAACATCCATACCAACTCGATACCAGGATGAATAGATTGACGCGATCAGCATCGCAACCATTTCCACTGATCGCACCATTCAGGTGCTGACTCCATCCCGCTATGCTACCGCTCTCCCGAACCACTTGCGCTCTGTCGTCCCCCGCGGGGGACTTGGGGATTCAAATCCGACCTCATCCTGAGGCTCACGCCTCAGGCTACGACTATTCCGCCCCGGGGGCTCGGGGCCGTCCTTATGGGGATAATTTCGAGGACGAAGATGGCTGATTAAGGGCTCGTTAGAAAACAACTTGTACAACTAGCCCAGTTGTGATATACGCC
>CAZIDA010000527.1:0-2715 GCA_964537865.1 uncultured Acidobacteriota bacterium | reverse complement strand
CTCACGATCTTCTCTTCTACGGCTGGATCAGTTTTCATGATTAGGCCTTTCCTGTTCGACTGGATGATTGCGCGACTATTTCCTCCTCGCCGGAGGGAGTTGCGTCATCGTGGTTGTCGTTCGGTGTCTCCGCGATGCGCGCGTCCGCCGGGCTGAGTTCTCCAAACATTCGCCAACCCAGAACGGAAAGAAGGATTCGCAGGTGGCGAAGAATCTGTTTCGTGATCTTCATTTTCGAGCGTCCTAAGAGGCGCGCTTCCAGAACCGCCGGGTACTCGACAATCTTCGATCCGGCGAGATCCAACCGCGCCAGGATCTCGGCGACACCGGGGAAACCGGTGTCGGAAATCTTGATCGGGACAATCTTGCTGCGCCGATACACTCGGAAACAACTAGTGTACGTGAACAGCTTCTGTCGTAACACGAGGCGATAGAGAAACGACGATGCCTGGGAAAGGCTCAGGCGCCATCGTTTCACATTGCGCACTTGACCTTGGGGATGGTACGGCGAGGCCGTTACCAGATCCACGCCATCGACCAACAAAGGAATCATGTTCCCCAACTCCAGCGGATCGTAGGTGCAGTCGCAATCCATCGAGCACACGATGGCGGTGTTCGCTTGCCGAATTCCCGTCAGAATGGCCGCTGCCACGCCTTGATTGCGGCTGTGCCGGATGACTCGACAATTGAAGTATGGAGCGATGACTTGGGACAACATGTCGGAGGTCTTGTCGGTGCTCCCATCATCGACAAAGACAAAGCGCAGCTCATAACGTTGTTTCAAGGACTCGGTCACGCCCTTGAGCGTGTTGGCCAGATAAGGAATGATCTGTTCCTCGTTGTAGCACGGAACCACGATGGTCACTGGAATGCGCGACAGCGCGACGCTCCCCGCGGGCTTCGGTATTTCCAAGACTCTTTTCGCTTTGCCGCTCCCCGCTTCCGGGACTTCAAATTGCAGAACTCTCTTTTCGAGTTTGGGAGCGGTCTCGCTGAGGTAATCGGCCACCGAGGCGAACGAATATCGTTCGAAATAATCGCGCAGGATTCTTTCCATCCGATCTCCCACGTTGCGATAGTGACGGATTCTCGACAGACGGGAGATGCCGCTGATCTTCGGCAAGTCTTCGTCGAGTTCCCACACGTGGAAATACATGACGAAGGGATGCGAGTAGTGGCGATGCCAGTACTCCACGCCCCGCTTCATGAGCGCATGAGGAAATTGTCGGAAGTAATTTCCTCCGGCGATCGGAATATGCCATCGCAGAAAGCTCAAGCTGGAAAGCGGAAATTCCCACAATGTTCTGCCGTCGAAGCTGAGCTGGTGAGTGAATTGACGCCAAGGCTCCTGAGCGTATCTTCGAAAGATGGGGCTGATGCTGGAATCGTACTGAAATCCTTCTTTCGCCAAAACCTCGAGCGCCCAAAGATCTGACGGGAAGAACAACTCATGAGCCACACGATATCCGATGACGGGAGTGCGCGCTGCCCGCTCCAAGCTCTCGCGAGATCGAAGAATGTCTTCCCGGAATTCCTGCCTTGACATTTGACCCAGGCTTCGATTCAAGTAGCCGTGGTTGGCAATTTCGTGACCTCGCTCCGCGACTTCCCGGATCAATTCCGGATAACGATCGGCGACCCACCCGACTACAAAGAACGTCGCGTGGATGTTGAAGGCATCCAACAGATCGAGCGCCTTGCGCGTGTTGCTTTGAAGGCGCGGCTCAAATCGAGTCCATTGCCCGCGCCGGATGATCTGGTTCAAAGTCCCAACGTGAAAATAGTCCTCGAGGGCGATGGTCAAGATGTGTTTTCGTTGAGAATCCCGATTCATTCTTTCCCTCTCAGCACTCCACCGTTACTTTCCGCGGTCGCCGCAGCGACTCCATTCGCTCGATCACATCCACAATCCGGCGGGCGCTGTCACCTTGGCCGAAAGGATTGGGGATTTCCGCAATCCGTTCGATCCAACTCCCGGACGAATGGGCCTCTGCCAGCAGAGCGGCCAATCGCTCCGGACTCCCTCCCACCAAACGCGCGATCCCGCTTTCAATCCCTTCCGGCCTCTCGGTATTTTCCCGAAGAACCAACAACGGTTTTCCGAGAGTCGGCGCCTCTTCTTGAACTCCGCCCGAATCCGAAACAATCAACCACGCGCTGGAGAGAAGAAAAACAAAATCCGGATAATTCAACGGAGGCAAAAGATGAATTCGAGGATTGCCGAAGAGTTCGGCCTTCGCGCTCCTTTGAACCTCGGGATTCAGATGAACGGGAAAAAGCAGCGCCACATCCTCGTGCTGGTCCACGAATCGCCGCAAGACTTTCAAATTCTCTCGGATGATTTTTCCAAAACTCTCCCGGCGATGAGTCGTCAGAACCAAGCGCTTCTTCCCTTCCGTGGCTTTGAACCATTCAGTTTGTCGAAATCTCCCGTTCTTCTCTTTCAAAATCCACAGGAGCGCATCGACGATGGGATTTCCGGTCACGAAGATTTCATCGGGTCCGACGTTTTCGCGCAACAGCGCGTCGCGATTGCCTGGAGTCGCCGCAAAATGAAAGCGCGCCAAGCGCGTGATCATGCGGCGGTTCATTTCCTCCGGAAAAGGGCTGAACGGATTTCCGGATCGAAGTCCCGCTTCGACGTGTCCCACCGGGATGCGACGATAAAAAGCCGCCAAGGCCCCGGCTACGGCGGTGGTGGTATCTCCTTGGACG
>CAZIDA010000526.1:0-2739 GCA_964537865.1 uncultured Acidobacteriota bacterium | reverse complement strand
AGCAAAATGCTCTCAAGAGCCTGCTCGATCCAGCCACGAACACTTTCGGCGATCGCTGGCAGACAAACGCCATGGCGATCTTTGCCGGCCTCCCCGACGCGAACCAGCGGGCGGCGATATGCGAAAATGTTTTTTCTCAACCCTACCGCTTCACGGTATCTCCGCACTTCGCCTTTTACGCAATCTCTGCCATGGCCGCAACCGGACGGCGGAAGGAAGCCTTAGATTGGATCAGAAAATATTGGGGCGGAATGCTCCGACCGGAGACGACGACCTTTTGGGAGGGCTATGACCCTCGCTGGCCGACAGAGAACTTTCACGCGCATCTACAGTCGGACCACGGAGAAGGCTACTTTGTAAATCTTTGCCACGGCTGGGCCAGTGGACCAACGGCCTGGCTGACCGAGCAAGTCCTCGGCATTCAGCCGGTGAGCGCTGGTTTCAAGAAAGTCGCCATTCGGCCCGATCTTTGTGACCTCAAGTGGGCCAAGGGATCGGAACCGTGCCCTCAGGGCTCCATCAAGGTTGACTATCAGCACGACAATGCGGATTTCAAGGCGACGATCGAAGTGCCTCAAGGAGTCGTTGCGCAAGTTTCGATGCCCGTAGATCGCGGAGAGGGCTCGATCGTAATTGATGGTCGCGCGGTCTCTGGATTGCCCTCAGAAGATGGAACACGCCTAACCGTCATCCTGAGCAGCGCAGGCGTGCATGAGTTTCGCTCGCACTTCACCCGGTGATAGCGATTAGTAACCGGTTGTCCTTCGCCAAGGCCTCATCTTTTTATCTTCCTCAATAGTTCGATGAAATATCAGGTGTCGCCGACCCCGCTACTCCACCTGCTGCAAGTTCAGCGCAATCCTCACTCCGTTGACCAGGACATAACACTGATTAATGAGATCCTGGTTGGTGATATCGGCGTTGGCAAAGTGGCGAAGGGTTTGAATGGGACAGGCGTATTCGACGGCTTCCGACGCCTTGCCGGACGCGGACTGCAGGTCGTTGATGACCGTGATGTCGACGCCGGTGATCTTCAATTCTTTGGAGAGGCGCTCCAAGATCGGCTTCAGTTGCGGCGCCAAGAAGAGATCGAAGGTGCGCGCCGCCCGCCGGTAAATGGAGGTGTTTTCGGCGTTGAAGGTGTTGGTATTGCGAAGCGTCAATTGCAGGAAGATTTGTTGGTGAAAGAGCGCGAACGTGGGGGGCGCATAATCGACGAAGTGAAACTTCGCGACACCTTCTTTATTGAGCAGTCCCAATTGGGCTTGATATTTTTGCTCCAAGGCGTCGGCGTCGGCCTCGGTCAGCGCGGACGCCGGCGGCGCTTCGGGCTTCACGGCGGGCGCGGCAGGCGCGGATGGCGTGGATGTTGCCGGCGCGGGCGACGCCATCTGTGAGGATGACGCGGCCGCGGCCACCGATTCACGCGGCGGCAGCGTACGCGGCAGTCGCAGGTTGAGATGATGATACGCGGGCGCGTCGTCTTGATTGTCGCCGGCGGAGGAAGCGCTCATCGAGGCCGCCGATTCATCGGATGAATTCGATGACTGCGCCGAGTCCGCATCTCCACTTTCAATGTCGGCAAGATCAATTGGCGCCGCTTTGCCGAGCGCCAAGCCGAATTGCTTTCCATCCACGTAAATGTCCGACCGATTCAAAATCTCTTGGCGATCCGGAGTGTTCGTGGCGGTGGAATAATTCAAGGCGTCCCGCTTGTCCATGACCACCACCAAAATCTCTTTTCCTTCGTAATCGAAATTCCTGTTGTTCCGTCGAACGTGGTAAGCGATCTCGAATCCGATGTTGGCGAAATTGTCCTGCGGCGAAAAGTAATCCGGAAGCAGGCGCAAGATCGGCGTCACCACGTTGCGGAAGACTTGATCGGCGCGCTGGTTTTGAGTGAGCGAGTGGGTGTCGAAAGCGGCATTGTAATTTCCGGATATTTTCAGAACGGTGTTCCCATGAAAATTGACGAACTCCAGTCCCCGCGTGTCGGCGCCGACCTGCTGCGCCGGGTCCAATCCGACGTAGCGATCCAGCGCCAAAGGGAAGGGGAACTTCAACCGGTCGACGGCGCGCTGAACGGCGATGAGTTGTTTGAGATGCGCTTTCTCAAGCGCTCTCAGGTGCGGGTTCTTGATTTCGGCCGGACTCACCTGCGCCATCAAAGACGGCGCGGCCAGAAAAATAAGGGTCACTCCCCAAAGGAGCAGCAGTCCCTTTTTCGCGATTCCGAAAAGCATGTCGATCTACCTCGCTGAGTACTGCGGCGCCGGTCGCGCCGGCGGTTGATACGGCGGCTGCGCGATGGCGCGGATGAACGCGATGACGGCCTGCACGTCGTTTTGTGAAAGCGACCGGCCCCAAGGCGGCATCATCGCGGATTTGCCCATGGCGCCGCCGCCCAGGGTGATGATGTTTTGAAGATACTGGTCGCTGAGCGGGTTCAGCGTGGCGCCGTCGTTCATCAGCGGAGGAGTGGGTGTGATGTTGGACCGATTCGACGGACCGGCCGGTGTGGAGTCGGCGTGACACCACACGCACTTCGCGTAGAAAATCCGTTGTCCCTGAGCCTGCTGATAATTGAGCGTGATGACGTGGTCGGGATTGTTCCAATCTTTCTCGACGGCATAAGCGTTCAGCGAGGCGTTGGATTTGGTAGAGGGCGTCTTGCGCCCGCAGGCCGCGGTCGCCGCGAGCAACATCAGAACGAGAGTGAATGCGGCCAGGCGACGATTC
>CAZIDA010000525.1:0-2762 GCA_964537865.1 uncultured Acidobacteriota bacterium | reverse complement strand
GAGATCAAGCGCCCCAACGGCGAGAAGCGGATCCTCTTGGTGAACGTGACGGGCCGCTACGATTCCGACGGCGCTTATACCGGCAGCTTCGGACTTTTTCGCGACGTGACCGAGACGAAAACCTTGGAACTCCAGCTCCAGCAGTCTCAAAAGATGGAGGCGATCGGAAAGTTGGCGGGAGGCGTGGCCCATGATTTCAATAATCTTCTGACCGCTATCCTCGGCTACGCCGAAATGGGCAAGGCAAAAACTCATCCCGAAGATCCACTCTTCAATTTCCTCGAGGAGATCCAAAAAGCCGGCGAGCGGGCGGCGGCGCTCACTCGACAGCTTCTGGCCTTCAGCCGCAAGCAGGTGCTCCAACCCGCCGTCGTGAATCTGAATACCGCCGTCGCGGGCATGGAAAAGATGCTTCGCCGCCTGATTGGAGAAGATATCGATTTCACGATCCATCTGGATCCGAACTTGGGCAACGTGCGCGTGGATGTCGGTCAGATCGAGCAGATCATTCTGAATCTGGTGGTCAATGCGCGCGACGCCATGCCGAACGGTGGAAGATTGACCATCGAAACGTCCGGCGTGGTGCTCGATGAATATTATGTCCGGGAACACCTGGGCACGCGCGTCGGCCCGCACGCCGAACTCTCCGTCAGTGATTCCGGATGCGGCATGGACGCGGAAACCCTCTCGCACATCTTCGAGCCGTTCTTCACCACCAAGGAAAAAGGCAAAGGCACCGGATTGGGATTGTCCACGGTCTACGGCATTGTGCAGCAAAGCGAAGGAAGTGTTTTTGTGTACAGCGAACCGGGTTCTGGAACCACTTTCAAACTTTATTTTCCGGTGGTCGAGGGCGGGGTTGAAAACGAAGCGAAGAAGAGCGCGCCGAAACAGACCTCGCTGGCCACCGAAACGATTCTGGTGGTGGAAGACGAGACCAGTCTTCGGGAGCTCACGGCCGAGATGTTACGGGTCCGCGGATACCACGTTCTCCAAGCCGCCCATGCCGCCGAAGCGTTGACCTTGTGCCAACAGTCGGGCCGTACCGTTCATTTGGCGCTGACCGACATTGTCATGCCGGGAATGTCAGGCCTGGAGTTGGCTCAACAATTGACGATGCTCTATCCTCACATCCGGGTCCTTTTCATGTCCGGCTACTCCGACCGCGCAACCGATCTGAATGCGCAGTTGATCGGCGAGAACCAGTTCATCCAAAAGCCGTTCTCTTCCGATTTGCTGAACAAACAAATTCGGGAGACGCTGGATGCCCCTGCGCCGAAAAAGTCAAAGGCGCCAATGACAGTTCATTGAGACGCGGAATTTTCTCTGCGGAGCCTCAGCCCGCCGCGGCGGGGCGCTTCTGCGGTGAATGATCAGTCGCAAGCGAATGACATTCAAGTTTCTGAGGTGGTTGTCGCGTCGAAAAAGCCACCCGGCGTCCCTTACTTTGTATCTCGTCGCGCCGCCCCATTCCTCACCAGGCTGTGCCGTCGGCTGTAAGTAAAATAAATAACCATCCCGATGACCAACCACACCACGAGACGAATCCACGTCTCGCGCGGGAGACTTGCCATCATGGCAAAAGAGATCAATGCGCCGAGGATCGGCACGACCGGTACCCACGGCGTTTTAAACGGACGCTCCAAGTGCGGCCGCCGCACGCGCAAGATCCACACACCCGTGCAGACGATGACGAAGGCCAGCAGCGTGCCGATGTTGACCAGCGCGGAGAGATTTTGAATGGTCAACACCGAGGCAAAGATGGCCGCGAAGATTCCCACCACGATGGACGTGATCCACGGCGTTCGAAAGCGCGGATGCACGGCGCTGGCCCACGGCGGCAACAAGCCGTCCCGCGACATGGAGTAGAGCACGCGCGATTGACCCAGCAACATCACCAGCATCACACTCGCCAGCCCCGCCACCACGCCCGCATCGACGAGAATGCTTCCCCAATGAACCCCGATCGCTTCCACGCCCACCGACACCGGGTCAGCCACGTTCAGAATGGAATACGGCACGATGGCGGTGAGCAGCGCGGCCACCACGATGTAAAGAATCGTGCAGACGATGAGCGAGCCGATGATGCCGATGGGCATGTCCCTCTGCGGGTTGCGCGCTTCTTGCGCCGTCGTGGAGACGGCGTCGAATCCGATGTACGCGAAGAAGATGACGGCCGCGCCGCGCGCAATGCCGGACCAACCAAAGTCGCCAAAATGCCCGGTGTTGGGCGGAATGAACGGATGCCAGTTTTCAGCGGCGATGCTCGGATGTTTGAAAACGAAAATGGCGGCCAGCCCGATGAATACGAAGACGACCCCCACCTTGATGATCACCATGGTCGAGTTTATGTTGGCGGACTCGCGCACGCCGATCACGAGAATCACGGTGACGACGGCAATGGCCAGGAAGGCGACGAGATTGAAGTGCGCCAGAACGTGGGGGAGGGAATTCGGATCGATGCCGGCGGTCTTCAGCGCCGGACCAATGTTCGAAAGCGCCGACCACTGCCCGTGGTAAAAAATCATCTCCGTGCCCGGCGTCGCCGTCCATTGCGGCGGCACAGTGATGCCGCAGTCGCGCATCAGGCTGACAAAATAACCGCTCCATCCGGAAGCCACGGTCGCCGCGCCGAAGGCATATTCGAGAATCAGGTCCCATCCGATAATCCACGCGAAGATCTCGCCGAGCGTGGCGTAGCCGTACGTGTAGGCGGAGCCGGCAATGGGAATCAGCGATGCGAACTCGGCATAACAGAGTCC
>CAZIDA010000524.1:0-2771 GCA_964537865.1 uncultured Acidobacteriota bacterium | reverse complement strand
CCCGCCCATGAATGGGCGGGCTGAGGCAAGCAAGTCCCCCGAGGGGGACTGGCGTTTTGGGATTCTTCACTCATAGCGGATCGTAGCCGGCCTGACGTTGGATCTATTTTCGGGGCAGACCCGCCGCGGCAGGTATCTGTCCCACACTTTTGCGGATAGTCCCCTCCGCTGACAACATTTTCGTGAAGAATGCGGCTTAACGAGCTAAACTCACATCAAGGAGGCTTCGTCATGAAACAAACCAAACTCTTCTTAGGATTATTCATGCTGATGTTTCTTGCGACCGGAGTCTTTTGGCTGGGTAACGGCGGTGATTTGCTCCTAAGGGCACAGCATCCGGACTTGGCAAAGATCCAAATCGATCCTGCCAATCTCAAAATGTTCTCTCCTCTGCCGACGGACTTTGGGTCCGAGAAGATTTTGTTGACGGAGGAAAAGATCAATCTGGGGCGGATGCTCTATTACGACGCCCGGTTATCGAAGGACGGGACCGTCTCTTGCAATAGCTGTCACGATCTTTCGCAATACGGAACGGACCGTGAGCGAGTCTCGACGGGCTTCAAGAAACAGTTGGGATCGCGCAACGCGCCCACGGTTTACAACGCCGCGGACCAGATCGCTCAGTTTTGGGACGGTCGCGCCGCGGACGTCGAAGAGCAAGCCAAAGGACCGGTGATGAATCCGGTGGAAATGGCTATGCCGAACGCCGAGGCCGTCGTCGAGAGGCTGAAGTCCATCCCCGGATACGTTGAAGCTTTTCAGCGGGCTTTTCCCAGCGAAAACGATCCGGTCACTTACGACAACATGGGCAAAACCATCGGCGCGTTCGAGCGAAAGCTGATGACTCCCTCACCATGGGATCGATTTTTGAAGGGTGATTCCGCGGCGCTGAGCAACGAGGAAAAGATCGGGTTCAACCGCTTCGTCGAGACCGGATGTCAGATGTGCCACAACGGCGTCTACGTGGGCGGATCGATGTTCATGAAACTGGGAACAGCCCGACCTTGGCCAGACACTCGCGATCTGGGACGCTTTCAAGTCACTCACCAGGAAGCCGACAAGATGAAGTTCAAGGTTCCCACATTGCGCAACATCACCAACACCGCACCCTATTTTCATGATGGGTCGGTGGCCTCGCTGGATCAGGCGGTGAAGGACATGGCCGAGTTTCAGTTGGGTAAAACACTCACGCGCGACGACGTGAGGTCCATCGTTGCTTGGCTTGGTGCGTTGACCGGGAGTATTCCGGCCGATTACATCAAGCTGCCTGAATTGCCGAAGAGCGCTGTCCAAGAGGCGACGAACCGATCTTCAAAATGTTCGTGCTGGATACAAATCTGCCGTGTTGAAAGAGGGCAGAACTGCGCCTTCCTCGTGGGGCAGGCACTCTGGCTTGCCCGGTGTTTTCCATCGAGAGCCTTCAGGGATCAGCAGACTCTCGATTTAAGTACCTTCGAGCATTTTCATGGCCTTGAGTGCGCCGTGGCCCATGAGCTACTGCCCTGCAAGGGCAATCTTTAATAGCCCAGGGCAACGCCCTGGGAACATTGCACCGACGAACGAGCGGCGGAATCCTGAAAGGATTCTCTAAATTTTCAGCAAGAGAATTTCTAACCCGGCGTTCATTGTCAGGTGCGAGATTACGCGGATTATCGAAATCGGATTCCCATGATGCCATTCCTGGTGGAATCCGATTCCGATAATCTTCATGCCCAGGTTTTCAACGATGACCACGCACGTGCGGAGGCCTGCTTCGAAAATCAAAATTAGAGAACTCTTTCAGAGTTCCTTATCATTAACTTCTTGTGCTGGAGGCCGTGGCAATCCCAGGGCGTTGCCCTGGGCTGTAGAAGGTTGCTCCTTCGGAGCAATAGGACCGGTGAAACAACATAAAACGATATACGCGAACAGAATTCCCTCTGAGAAATCTTCCTTTCATTTTGCCTCAATGGTCTGCAGCAGATGTTGTTGTCCGTCGTGCATGCCGACGATGTAGAGTTTACGCGCGGCATCGTGGTCGCTGTTCAGCGCAAACGTTCCGGTGACTCCCTGAATGGCTGTGTGGTTTATGATGAGCTGATCGAGATAAGCCTTCACATCCGCGCGACTGAAACCGTTTGCGCGCACGGCGTCGGCCACCAGGTAGACAGCATCGTAAGCGAAAGCGTCGCCGAAGCCGGGCGCTTTATGATTCACTTCTTCATAATGCGCAAGGAACTGTTGAGCCTTCTCATTGTCCGGCTTCGGGAAGAAGAACTGTGAGAAGCGGACTCCTTCGGTGAGTCGAGGCGGCGACTTGATAAAATTAGGTTGGCCCAGATCGTCGGCGCCCAGAATGGCGGAGGTGAGGCCTTCCTCGCGAATGGTCTGGATCGTCCACTCGGCGGCTTTCATGCGCTGAAACAATGCGATCAAGTCCGGAGGTTTGGATTTGTTCTCCGTGAGCACGGCGGTGAGCGTCGTCTTGTCGTCCGCCTCGAGTACGTTGTGATGCATCATGCTGAACACAATTTCCGCGCCGTCCTTTTGCGCTTGCGTTTCAAACGACTCGGCCAAGCTGCGGCCATAGTCGTCGTTCACGTAGAAGACGCCGATGCGGCGCTTCTTCCACTCCCGGACCGCGTAATCGGCCAGGGCCGGACCTTGGGTGGCGTCGGAGACGCAAAGACGATAGGTCCATTGACCGATGTTGGTGATGGCCGGATTCGTGGCGATCGTCACGATTTGCGGAAGGTGATATTGGTTGTAGTAGGCGGCGGCAGAGAGCGTGG
>CAZIDA010000523.1:0-2777 GCA_964537865.1 uncultured Acidobacteriota bacterium | reverse complement strand
CCTCACGGCGATCGAGCCTCGCTGCAGCGCGAGGTCCGGGATTTCGAGCCGCCTTCCGCGCTTCACGCTGAAGGCCTCGATGCGCTTGAGATCTATCGACGCTTGCGCGATCAGTCACTCGAAAAACTTCGTGTGGGCGGTTTCTTGATCGCCGAAATCGGCGCCACCCAAAGCGGAGCGCTGGCCGATCTCTTTTCCCAAGACGATTGGCGCCCGGTTCAGTTTGTCCCCGATCTTCAATCCATTCCCCGTGTTTTGGTGGCGGAAAAGAGATAGCTGTAACCTTGTCAAACCCCTTTGCGTCATAGAGAATGCGAATTTGGGGATAGGCTTTCGCCTGGATTTTCGGGGGCATGTTATAGGAGGCAGTAAAATTCCACCCGCGCGAAAGCTCTTTGTCCGCCTACGGCGGATTGCCAACATTGTGGTGAACACTGAAGGAGTCTCTAATGGCCGTGCTCAATTTGTATCGAAATCATCGGGGGCTATCGATCATCCTCCTGGTGGCGCTGCTCATGGCTGCGGCAGCATACATCGTTTACTCCAGAGAAGATGCTCCGAAGTATTTGACGCAATCCATCGAGCGAGGAAATCTTCGCTCCGAAGTCGGCGCGACCGGTTCCTTGACGGCCATCACCACGACGCAAGTCGGCACGCAAGTCTCCGGGACCATTTCAAAGTGGTATGCTGATTTCAACGGCCACGTCAAAGAGGGCCAACTCCTTGCCGAGATTGAGCCGTCGCTCTTCAAAGCGGCGTATGACCAAGCGTCGGCCAACTTGAAGACGGCGGAGGCCGACGTGGTCAATCAAAGGGCGTCGATCACCAACGCCGGCGCCAACCTGGAGAAGGCCAAGATTGCGGTGCGAGACGCTAAAATCAAATTGGATCGCGCGCAAGGCATGCTGGACAGCGGCCTGCTCGCCCAAAGCGACTTCGACGTGGCGAAGATCAATTACGATTCTTCCATTGCCTCGCAGCGAGCCGCGGAAGCTCAGATCGATTCTCAGAAGGCGCAGTTGGTTTCGTCGGAAGCGAAAGTGGCGCAAGCCCGCGCAAGCCTTTCCACCGCCAAGGTGAATTTGGATCACACCAAGATTTTTGCGCCCATCTCCGGCGTCATCGTGAATCGCGCCATCGACGTGGGACAAACCGTGGCGGCCAGTTTTCAGACGCCCACGCTCTTTACCATCGCCAACGACCTCACGAAAATGCAGGTGTTCGCCAACATCGACGAAGCGGACGTGGGACGATTTCACGAAGGCAGTCCGGCCATGTTCAGCGTGGACGCCTATCCCGGCGAAATGTTTCGGGGACGCATTGCGCAAATTCGGCTGAACCCCACCACCATCTCCAACGTCGTCACCTACACCGCGGTCATTCAGGTGGACAATCCGGAATTGAAACTGATGCCCGGCATGACGGCCAACGTGACGATTCAAGTGGCTGCCGTCAACAACGTTTTGAAGATTCCGAATGCCGCCATCCGATTTATTCCGCCTCAAACGGATGAAGAAAAGAAAGCGGCGCAGACCGGCTCGGCCGCGCGCAACGGAAGTCAACAACAGTCGGCTCAAAATGTTCGACCCCAGGGAGCGTCCGGAGGACCCGGCGGCGCGCGCCGTCCGGGTGGGATGAGCGCCACTCGTCAGTCCGCCGAACAGAAAGTTTGGTTGTGGGATGAAAAGAGCCAGAAGTTGAAACCGGTGGCGGTGAAACTGGGAATCACCGACGGAGTTTTCACCGAACTCGTGGAAGGCCCGCTGCAAGAGGGCGACCGGGTCGTGGTGGGCCAGCAGATCGGCGGCACGGCGCGAACCGGACAACAACGTCCCGGAGGTCCTCGCATGGGCGGCGGATTCCACTAGACTGATTGGGCCGAATTGCAGCATTGGCGCTCTCGCATCTTTCGGCATGCGCGCCGCGCGGGCTTCGGATGTTCAACTTGGAGGGGACAAGACAGTTCAGTGACCGGCGAAAACAACATCGTCATCAAGATTGATGATCTCCACAAAGTCTACGACCTCGGGGAGGTCAAGGTGCATGCGCTGCGGGGCGTCTCCATCGAAGTTCACCGGGGTGAATTTATGGCGGTGATGGGCGCGTCCGGATCCGGCAAATCCACCTTCATGAACATCATCGGCTGCCTGGATCGGCCCACGCAAGGCCGCTACTTTCTCGAAGCCGTGGATGTGTCGACGCTCACCAAGGACGAGTTGGCGGACATCCGCAATCATCGCATCGGATTTGTCTTTCAAGGATTCAATCTGCTGTCGCGGACCTCGGCGTTGGACAATGTCGAGTTGCCGCTGCTGTATTCCGGCGCCGACACGCAAGAGCGGCACGAGCGGTCGATGAACGCGTTGAAGGCTGTCGGCTTGGAAGGGCGCGAGCATCACATGCCCAACCAACTTTCGGGTGGCCAGCAGCAGCGCGTCGCCATCGCGCGCGCTTTGGTGAACAATCCATCGATTATTCTGGCCGACGAGCCGACCGGAAATTTGGATAGCCGCACGTCCGTCGAAGTGATGGACATTTTTCAGAAGCTCAACGCGGATTACAACATCACCGTTGTCTTGGTGACGCACGAGCACGACATCGCGAAGTACGCAAAACGAAACGTCATCTTCAAAGATGGGCGCATCCGGGAGGACAAGGTCTTGACGGAGCGCATCTGGGCGAAAGAAGAACTCCAGCGGCTCCCCGTCCTCGCGGATTGAAAACGCGCTTGCTGCTCCCTGCGGGAACACGTCCCCACGCTCTGCGGGATCCGCTAG
>CAZIDA010000522.1:0-2782 GCA_964537865.1 uncultured Acidobacteriota bacterium | reverse complement strand
TGCGGTGCGCAATTTGAAAACACATCTTGATTACTTAACTTAGTATTATTAGAAGACCGTCTTTTCGCGCCGCTTGCGGTGCGGCCGCTGCAGTCCCATCCGGCAAGGTCTTGCCCGTCGGCTACTGAACGACAGCAGAAGGCGCGGCCACTTTGGCCAACGCCACCACTTTTTCAGCGGCGTCTTTCATGTTCAAACCGACGGTGAAATTCAGTCCGGACTCCTTTAGGATTTCGCGACCGCGCTCCACGTTCGTGCCTTCCATGCGGACGACAATCGGGATCGTCAAAGCCAAATCCTTCGCGGCGCTCACGACCCCGCTGGCCAGCGTATCGCAGCGGAGAATGCCGCCGAATATATTGATGAGCACCGCCTTGACATTCTTATCGCTCATCAGAATTCGGAAGGCGTTCTTCACCTGCTCGGCGCTCGCGCCGCCGCCCACGTCGAGAAAGTTGGCCGGCATCCCTCCGGCGTATTTGATGATGTCCATCGTGGCCATGGCCAGCCCGGCGCCGTTGACCATGCATCCCACGTTGCCGTCGAGCTTGATGTAATTCAAACTGAATTTGCTGGCCTCCACTTCCAAGGGATCTTCCTCGTTCAAATCGCGCAGCGCCGCGTACTCCTTGTGGCGGAACAAGGCGTTGTCGTCGAAATTAATCTTGGCGTCCAGGGCGTACAGCTCCCCTTCCTCCGTCAGCAGAAACGGATTGATCTCCGCCAAAGAAGCGTCCGACGCCTGAAACGCCGCAAAGAGCGCGGTCATGAACTGCACCGCCTTGTTGATCAGTTCGGGCGCCAAGCCCAATCCAAAGGCCAATTTTCGCGCTTGATAGGACTGGAAGCCGATGGCCGGATCGATCCATTCCTTCAGGATCAACTCCGGATTCTTCGCCGCCACCTCTTCGATCTCCATGCCCCCGGCGGCGTTGGCCATAAACACCGGACATGCGGCGGCGCGATCGATGACGATGCCGAGATAGAATTCCTTTTTGATGTGCAGCGCTTCTTCGATCAGCAATCGCTGCACGATTTTTCCTTCCGGCCCGGTTTGATGCGTCACCAACTTCATGCCCAGCATTCTTCCGGCAATCTCTTCCGCTTCGGATGGAGTTTTGGCCAGCTTCACGCCGCCACCCTTTCCGCGTCCCCCGGCATGAATTTGAGCCTTGACGACCACCGCGCCGCCCAACTGCTCGGCAATCTGTCGCGCTTCTCCTTTGGACATCGCCGGCCGTCCCCGCGGAATTTTCACCTGGTACTTCGCCAAAATCTCTTTCGCTTGGTACTCATGAATTTTCATAATGAAGGCCTCGTCTGAATGATCTGTCGGTCTGCACGGCAAGAAAGCAAATTGGCATTATAGACAGCCCTCCGCGGAGGGTCAAGGAAGCGATCTTGACAATCGCGCGCCGGCTCTTTAGAATCACGCATGGAATTTGAAGCTAGAAAGTTCATTCGCAATCCTCGAGCAGATTTTGCTCACGACCCGTTTCAGTCGCCTGAAACGGGTTTTTTTGTATTGGGCGGACGGCGCCCGCCGGCGTCGATCTTGGCGAGCAAACATTCTTTGAACCTCATTTCATAGGAGTCCCCATGATTGGAGACAGTGTTCCGGAAGCGTTGACCTTCGATGACGTGCTCCTCCTGCCGTTGCACTCGGCCGTCCTTCCCACTGAAGCGGACACCGGGACGTCGTTGACGCGCAAGATCAAAATCAATATCCCCATCGTGAGCGCCGCCATGGACACGGTGACGGAGGCGCGGCTTGCAATTTCGTTGGCCCAACAAGGCGGCATTGGCATCATTCATAAGAACCTTCCGATTGAAAAACAAGCCAGCGAGGTCGACAAAGTCAAGCGGTCGGAGAGCGGCATGATTGTCGATCCGATCACGATGCGGCCGGACCAGAAGATTTCGGAGGCGCTGGAGATCATGAGGCACTACAAAATCTCCGGCGTCCCGGTGACCGACAAGACGGGAAAACTTCTGGGCATCTTGACGAATCGGGATCTGCGCTTTGAAACGCGGCTGGAGCGGCCCATCGGCGACGCCATGACGAAGGAAAACCTGATCACGGTGGCGGTGGGAACGACGCTGGAGCAAGCGGAGGCGCAACTTCACAAGCATCGCGTCGAAAAACTGTTGGTGGTGGACAAGAATTACAAGCTGAAAGGTCTGATCACCGTAAAAGATATTCAAAAGAAAATTCAGTACCCCAATTCCTCCAAGGATTCTCAAGGACGGTTGCGCGTGGGCGCGGCCATCGGAGCGACCGGCGATTTCGTGGAACGCGCCAGCGAGCTGATAAAGTCGAAGGCCGACGTGCTGATCATCGACACGGCGCACGGCCATGCGGAGCGCGTGTTGGAGGCCGTTCAAAAAATCAAGAAACAATTCCCGGAGATCGATCTCATCGCCGGAAACGTGGCGACCGCCGAGGCGGCCCGTGATTTGATTGCGTTGGGCGTGGACGCCATCAAGGTCGGGATTGGCCCCGGCTCCATTTGCACGACTCGCGTGGTGACCGGCGTGGGCGTGCCGCAGATCACGGCCATCTCCAATTGCGCCTCCGTGGCGCGCAAGTCCGGCATTCCGCTGATTGCCGATGGGGGAATTAAATTCTCCGGCGACATTACCAAGGCGCTGGCCGCCGGCGCTGCTTCGGTCATGATCGGAAGCCTCTTTGCCGGCACCGACGAAAGCCCCGGTGAAATGATTCTTTATCAGGGCCGAAGTTTTAAATCTTACCGGGGAATGGGTTCGCTATCCGCCATGC
>CAZIDA010000521.1:0-2817 GCA_964537865.1 uncultured Acidobacteriota bacterium | reverse complement strand
CATGGAAGGATTTTGCAGAATCCGCAGATTCGCGCCACCGATGGAAAGCTCGCGAAAATCCACGTCGGTCAGAAGGTGCCGATTTCCACCGGCAGTTTCACGCCCTTCACCGGGGGCGGCGCGACCGCCGGCAACATCTTCAGCCAGTTCCAATATCAAGACGTGGGCGTGAACGTCGACATCACGCCGAAAATCCATTTGGATCGAGAGATCACCTTGAACGTGAAGGTGGAAATTTCCTCCATTGCCGGACAGCAAAACTTCAACGGACTGCTGGAGCCGATCTTCAACAACCGCACGGTGGAACACGAGATCACCTTGAAGGAAGGCGAGGCCAACGTCTTGGGGGGAATCATCTCGGATGAAGATCAAAAGGTGTATTCGGGAATCCCCGGTCTCAGTCAGATTCCGATTCTGCGGTATCTTTTCTCCAACGAGCACATGTCGCGCAATCAGCAAGAGTTCATCATCGTGATGACGCCGCACATCGTGCGGCTGCCGAAGTTCAACGACATCAATCTCCGCGGGTTGTACGTGGGCACCGAGACCGACATGCAACTCCGGAATCATCTGCCTCGATTGGGACAAGTTGAAGAGAAGCCCGTGGCCTCGACGGTGATGCCGGCGAACGCAGCGCCGCAAGGTCCAGCCACCGGCGCGCTTCCGCAAACACCGGCCCCCGCGGGCGCGACGCCGGCGATTCTTTCATCCGGCGCTCCGCCCACTGCTCCGGCAGGCGCGGCTGTTTTCCGAATCAGCCCGCCTTCCGGTTCGTATCCCATGGGCCAACCGTTCACGCTGAGTGTTGACGTGGATAAGATTCAAGGACTTTTCTCCTCCGCGTTCTCATTGGCTTGGGATCCAAAAGTGATTCGGCTGAAGGACGCCAGCGACGGTGGGTTCTTGGGACACGACAATCAGCCCATCGCCTTGGTGCAGCGCCCGGATAACGACAGCGGCACGGTGGTGATTTCAGTTTCGCGTTCACCGGATGCCGGCCCCATCGGCGGCTCTGGAAGTTTGGTGACCCTCGTGTTCGAGCCGGTCGCGCCGGGCCACACCACGCTGGTGTTTACGCAATTGTCGCCGAAAGATCCCGGTGGCGCGCGAATTCCGGCGGCATCCTATTCGGGGGAAATCACCATCCCATAGCCATGAAGCGGGTGCAAGGAATGACGGGAAAATTTTTGGACATTGATCGATCCCGGCGGGCAACATCGCGACGCGGTTTTACCGTCGTTGAACTCATCGTCGCGTTCACCATCATGGCCATCTTGACCACGGCCGCGTTGCCGCTGGCCAAGGTCTCCATCAAGCGCGAACGTGAGATCGAACTGCGCCGCCGACTGCGCGAAATGCGGGAGGCCATCGACAAATATAAGATGGCTTCCGACATGAACCTCATCGAAAAAAAGCTCGACACGGAAGGATATCCTCCGGATCTTCAAACGCTGGTTGACGGCGTGCCGCTGCTCAATACCGTCGATAAGAAAATCAAATTCCTCCGGAGAATTCCCATCGATCCGATGACCGGAAACACCGATTGGGGGCTGCGTTCTTATCAGGATGATCCGGACTCCACTTCCTGGGGCGGACAAGACGTGTTCGATGTTTTCTCCAAGAGCACCGACACGGCGCTCGATGGAACCAAGTATTCGGATTGGTGATTTGCATGAACGGGCCGCAATCATTCTTGCTGCACAGGATTGGCGCCAAGCGCGCGGGAACGGACGGCGCCTGGCGCGGATTCACGTTGATCGAACTGCTGATCGTGGTGTCGATCATTCTGATTTTGACGACCATCATCATTCCGAATTATCGCCAATCCATCATTCGCGCCAAAGAGGCCGTGCTGAAAGACGATCTTTATCAAATGCGGTCGCTGATCAGCCAGTACACAGTGGACAAACAGAAGGCCCCTCAGTCGCTGGACGATCTGGTCACGGCCGGATACATTCGAGAAATTCCCAAAGATCCCTTCACTGACTCCAACCAAACTTGGAAGGTCAAGTTTGACGATTCCGTTTCCAATCCCGGACAAACCGAATCGGGCATTGTCGATGTTTATAGCGGCGCTCCCGGCACAGCCATCGACGGCACAGCGTACAGCACTTGGTAAGAGCAGGTGTCGGGTGCCAGGTGTCCGGTGCCAGGCCGAAGGTCTGCTGGCTTGTTGATCGAAGTTGGGCTTCAAGAGAGGGAACCGTGCTTCTCTGATTGGTAACATAAGCTACCGCGTACGAATCAACCGCTGTTTTTGCGATCATGACGTTTTTCCTCACACCTCACACCTCGCACCTCACACCTTTTCCCTGACACCTGACACCTGTTCTGCTCCCCACTTTCCGGTTGACGAAATTTCAAAAGGCAGTGTATTCTCCGATTGAATATTGGCTGCCGTGTGATGAGTTCCTCGACCGGTGAATGACCCGTCGGATTTCTCATCTGCAATTTTCGGAACATGATTTTTGATTTGTCGCGGGGTGGAGCAGCCTGGTAGCTCGTCGGGCTCATAACCCGAAGGTCCTTGGTTCAAATCCAAGCCCCGCAACCAATTTTTCAAGGCTCAGTCCAACGCCGACTGAGCCTTTGTTGTTTGAGGAGAGATCATAATCCGCCGCCGTCGTATCCAAGGGCATGAAAACTATCGGATGGGATCGAGCTTGATCGGAGGAGGTCCCTGAAGGGGACACCTTCAATAGCCCAGGGTTGTCCGCCGGCTCTTTGGCGGACCACCCTGGGTATCGAATCCGCCCACCGGCTCAACCCTGAAAGAGTCTGTGTGAAAACCCCTGTTGTGCTGATCTGTGGAAAATA
>CAZIDA010000520.1:0-2829 GCA_964537865.1 uncultured Acidobacteriota bacterium | reverse complement strand
AACGTGATCAAACAGAGAATTTTGCGAAGAGGTGATATTCGGTGAAACATCGTAGCCTCCTGACAGTGCTCGCGGTCCGCCGCCTTGGGGCGGCGTTCTTTTCGCGAGCACGATCGTTTTGTGTATTCTAACGCAATCCCAGAGTGGCCGGGGGCCGCAGTTCGCCGCAGACAAGGTCCATGCCTTCATCGTTGCGAGCTCAAATCTCTGCCCCGAAAATACGTTTTGGTAGCCCCGGCCGTTCCCGCCGCGGCGGGCCGGGGGCTCTTGGCTGCCGTGCCGGAGGGCCCGCGAAGGATATTATTTTCATGCCCTGGGGTGCCCCCGATGCATCGGGGCATGAGTGACTGCTCGAAAAACACAATTTCGCTGACTGGCCATACGGAATATTACCGGAGAAACGCCAAACCGTTTCGAAGGGGTTAGCGAGGATCCCGTCGGCGATCCGGCAGGCGCGGAGACATCTTGTTACCTTCCTCCTCTTGACGATATTCGTTATAACGACTATTATCGGTGTCTATGAACAAGCGACGCCAATTTACGCGCAAGCCGCAAAAGCAGACCCACGCCATTGAAGAAGAAGTGTTCGTGGGACTGCAGCGGACGGCGAGCCGGCTCTTGGAGCGGTCCGAGGAAATTCTCAAGTCGGTCGGTCTTTCGCACGCGCAATACAACGTCTTGCGAATCCTGCGCGGCGCCGGTCCCGGTGGGCTGCCGTGCCAGGCGATTGCGGCGAGAATGATTACGCGGGATCCGGACATCACGCGCTTGTTGGACCGTCTCGAATCGCGCCATTGGGTCAAGCGAGCGCGAGAGGAGAAAGACCGCCGAGTGATCACTGCGCGAATCACTGTGGCAGGGATCCGGCTTCTCAAGCAATTGGACAGCCCCATCACCGAATGGCATCGGCGAGAACTGGGTCCGGTGGGGGAAAAGAAGCTGCGCGCGCTGAAAGCTTTGTTGGATCAGGTGCGAAAAGAGATTTGATCGGCGATAATTCAAATTCCGAAGAATAATTTGCGGTAGTCATTCAGTGGAATGGCGAAGAACCGCGATCTGCCGGAGACACGGTGGATTGTGGCCATGAAAACTCGAAGAGCATCGCAGATTGCGGATGCATCTTCGGAACAGAGGAGAGGAATCATGCAAACGAAGTTTGACCGGTACACGTTGTTGGCAGCGCGGATTCTGTTGAGCCTGATCTTTGTCGTGGCCGGAATCGACAAGATTTTCAATTGGGAGGGCATGGCGCAATTCATGGCGTCGAAAGGCATGCCCGTTGCTTTTTTCTTCTTGGCTGGAGCGATTGTGGTGGAAGTGTTCGGAGGCCTGTCACTTCTCTTGGGCGTGAAAGCCCGCATCGGCGCTTGGGCGCTCTTTCTGTTTCTGATTCCGACCACGTTGATCTTCCAAAATTTCTGGTCTGGGGGATCGCTCATGGGTCAGATTCTGGAATTCCTGAAGAACCTTTCGATTATGGGAGGGCTGCTGGCGGTGGCGATTGCCGGTCCCGGCGCGTGGAGCTTCGATTCGCCACGCGAAAATGCCTGAACGATTTTTGAAGGAGCACTGCAATGTCGGAAACGATCGGTTTCATTGGCTTGGGAAACATGGGATTGCCGATGGCGGAGAATTTGATGTCTGCCGGGTATTCCCTTCGCGTATTTAATCGAACCGCGGAGAAGGCCGCATCGCTGGTTTCCAAAGGCGCCCGAATAGCTTCGACGCCCGCGGAGGTGGCGGCGCCCGGCGGAGTCGTCATCACGATGCTTTCGAACGATGCCGCCGTTGAAGAGATTGCCGGCGAGGGCCGCGATTTGATTTCGCGTCTCGGTCCGGAAGGAATTCATAATCGTTTGTTGGTGGGATTGGCGAAAGGTCGTGAAGCGATGGATTGGTCGGCGCTGGCGCTGAGCGTTTCAGAAGACGCCGGCTTGAAACGCTGACGCATTTTGAGTGAAGGGAAGAAGAACATGATTACCTTAAGACCCGCGCAAGAGCGCGGACATAATCAACTGGGCTGGCTCGACACCCATCACACTTTTTCGTTCGACACCTATTACGATCCGCGGCACATGGGCTTTCGCGCCTTGCGCGTGATCAACGAAGATTGGATTCAGCCGGATCGTGGATTTGGCGAGCATCCCCATCGCGATATGGAGATCATCACTTATCTTTTGGAAGGCGCGTTGAGCCATCGCGACAGCATGGGCGCCGGTTCGACGATCAGGCCCGGTGAAGTGCAGCGCATGAGCGCCGGGAGTGGCGTCACGCACAGCGAATTCAATCCGTCGACCACGGAGACCACACATCTCTTGCAGATTTGGATTCTCCCCGGGAAAAAGGGGTTGACGCCGAGCTACGAACAGAAGGAATTCCAAGAGGAAGAGAAACAGGGTCGGCTGCGCCGGATCGCGTCACCGGAGGGCGGCGAAGGCGCGCTCACCATTCATCAGGACACCGAGGTTTTCGCCAGCCTCCTCCGTCCCGGCGAAACGGTCACGCATGAGTTGAAACCGCATCGACATGCTTGGATTCAAGTGGCGCGCGGATCCATCCGAGTGAATGGCATTCTCATGAACAGCGGCGATGGCGCCGCCATCAGCGAGGAACCGCATCTTCAGATCGAAGGCATCGAAGCTGCCGAGTTCTTGTTGTTCGATCTGAACTGAATTCGCGAGCGCTTTCGGCGAAGGCGCTTCACCGTTCGGGCACGTAGGCTTCCGCTTCGATTTCAATCAGCATGTCCGGATCGATGAGGCGGCTGATTTGAAACATGGAGGTCGCCGGTCGGATCGTCCCGAAGAACTCGCCGTGCGCTTTTGCGAC
>CAZIDA010000519.1:0-2830 GCA_964537865.1 uncultured Acidobacteriota bacterium | reverse complement strand
CCAAAAATCTTGTCAGAAAAGCGAGATTTTCGAAACTTGCTAAACAGAGTTCACGGTTCGGCCCGCGATGCTCAGCGTTTGGCGTCTATGTGAAACCTGTCAATTGGTGTTTGTTTTTTCTCTTATTGTTAAGCGACAATAGCCGCGAGAATGCTGAGCGAACAGGAGCGTTTCTGTGGCCTACACCGATCTGCGCGATTTCATAGCGGCTCTCGAGAAAGCCGGCGAGTTGAAGCGAGTTGCAACCGAAGTCAGTTGTGAATTGGAGATCACTGAAATCACCGATCGCGTCTCCAAGGCCGGCGGTCCGGCGCTGCTCTTTGAGAACGTGAAAGGCTATTCGATTCCGGTGTTGATCAACGCGCTCGGTTCCGAGAAGCGGATGCTGCTGGCGCTGGAGGCAAGTTCGTTTCAAGAGATCGCCGGGCGCATCGACGCGTTCTTGGATTTCAAGAATCCTGAAGGCATCATCGACAAGATCAAGCTGCTGCCTCAGTTGATGGAGATGGGTTCGTTCTTCCCGAAGGCCGTCTCGAGCGGCCCCTGCAAAGAAGTCATCCTCAAATCGGATTTCGATCTCAACAAATTTCCGGTTCTGAAGTGTTGGCCGAAAGACGCGGGCCGGTTCATCACGTGGCCGCTGGTGTTTACGCACGATCCCGAAACGGGCCGGCGCAACTGCGGCGTGTATCGCATGCAGGTGTACGACGGCCAAACCACCGGCATGCATTGGCAAATTCATAAGCACGGCGCGGAACACTTCCGAAGTGCTCAACGCGCGCAGCAGGGAGGCGGCGCCTCTGGCCCCCGGCGTTTGGAGGTGGCCGTCGCCATCGGCAGCGATCCGGCCACCATGTTTGCGGGAGTCTTGCCGCTGCCCGAAGGCATCGATGAAATGATGATTTCAGGATTCCTCCGAAAATCCCCGGTGGCCATGCTTCGAGCGGAGACGGTTCAGGTTGACGTTCCCGCCAATGCGGAAATCGTTTTGGAGGGCTACGTGAATCTCGATGAACTTCGAACCGAGGGACCGTTCGGCGATCACACGGGTTTCTACTCGCTGGAAGACCAGTACCCGCTGTTTCATCTTACTTGTATCACGCATAGGCGCAATCCTGTTTATGCGACGACCATCGTGGGCCCGCCTCCGATGGAAGATGGCCACATGGGTTACGCCATCGAACGCATCTTTCTTCCGCTGATGCGCAAGCAATTTCCGGAGATTGTCGATTATCACATGCCGTTTGAAGGAATCTTTCACAACCTGATGATCGTGTCCATCCGCAAATCTTTTCCGGGACACGCTCGCAAAGTGATGAACGCGATTTGGTCGCTTCCTCAGGCGATGTTCACAAAATGCATCGTTGTGGTGGATGCCGACGTCAACGTTCGCGAACCGCGCGAGGTGGTGTGGAAGGCGCTGAACCACATCGATCCTGAGCGGGACATCCAGTTTGCGCTGGGGCCGGTCGATTCCTTGGATCATTCTTCGAGGCTCCCGAATTTCGGCTCCAAGATGGGCATTGATGCGACCAGAAAGTGGAGCAGCGAAGGATTCAATCGCCCTTGGCCCGATGAGATCAAAATGACTCCTGAAGTGATTCGGCGAATCAATGAGCTGTGGCCGGCTTTGGGCTTGCTGAAGCGGGGCAGGGGCTAGGGGCCAGGTGTGAGGTGCGAGGTTTGAGGCAATGGGAACGTGTCGGGATTGCCTTTCTCTAAACAACTCAGCATTCGCGAAGGCTGAAGAAGAGTTTGATTGGAATGAAAAACTGGCTCACACTTCACACCTCGTACCTCAAACCTCGCACCTCAAACCTACCTCAATATCTGCGCCTCCGGTGACCGCCGTCACAAGATGCGACGACTTTTTTGAGGCAAACTAATTGTGGCATCCGGCGGAGGAGCCACATCGCCTTGTGCAAATTATCCAAAAAACCGGCCTTCCGCCCAAAGAACGGGGGAGAATCACCTAAAAAAACCTTGACTCTGCCTAAGGGATATACTAGAACGCGAGTCGCACGCCTGCAAAAAACCGGAAAGACCTGTTTAACGCGACTCCGCAACCGAGGAAGACAGAGCCATGAACATGCCAAAAGAAGTCATGAACATTCGCGAGGCCTCCCAATATTTAGGGATCTCCCCGGACACGCTCTACAAATACGTATCGTCCGATCGGATTCCCGCGTTCAAACTGGGCAACCGTTGGCGCTTCAAGAAGACCATTCTCGATTCTTGGATGGAGCGAAAGAGCGCCTCCAGCTATCGCCCCCGCCGCCGACCTTAGTCACGCGGCTCAGATTGAAAGTGTGTTTCTCCGAGAGATAAGAAGAAGGCTATGTTTGGAATCGGCGACAAATCGATCATCGGGCTCGACATCGGATCGAGCACCGTCAAAATTTGCGAGCTGAACAAGACAAGGCAAGGAATGACCTTGGTGGCCGCGGGAATGGAAGGATTGGCGGCCGACACCGTGGTGGACGGCGCCATCATGGACGCCAACGCCGTCGCGGACGCCATTCATCGGCTTTTTGAAAAGAACAAAATCAAGAAGCAGCGCGTCGCCACCGCCGTCTCCGGGCATTCCGTGATCTGTAAAAAAATTTCCGTGCCGCAAATGACCGAGGATGAATTGGCGGAGTCCATTCATTGGGAGGCGGAACAACACATCCCCTTCGACATCTCCGATGTCAATTTGGATTATCAAGTGTTGAAGAGCTCGAGTCCTTCCGCGATGGATGTGCTTTTGGTGGCCGTCAAGAAAGACAAGATTTGGAATCACACGCAAGCCTTGCTGCAGGCCGGCAAGACGCCCACGGTCGTGGACTTC
>CAZIDA010000518.1:0-2834 GCA_964537865.1 uncultured Acidobacteriota bacterium | reverse complement strand
ACTACCGACAACGCCGCCATGATCGCCGCCGCCGGCTTCGATCATTTTCGGCGGAAGGAATTCGCCGACCTGTCGTTGAACGCCGACGCCAGCTTGCAGTTGGCGAAAAAGCTTCCCCGACAAGAATCACCGGACATATGAAAGAGGCATCATTTTCGGATGGAGAGAACCACCGCCGTCACAGGCGTGGAGTCTTCTCGCGTTTCCAGTTGAGACGATTGGCGTCGCAGATCACCCGCGAGCCGAACAAGATCGGTTCGGCAGAATTGGCGCCGCGTGGTCACCGCGGCAACCGTGAGGGACTGCTCCAAAAATAGGTTTCTGTCGCCCGCCAAGGCGGGCTTTGTCAGGATCTTTTGGATCGCCTATCCCCACGCTTACGCGTGAGGCTAAAGATCTATCGCCCTATCGGGCTGGTATCATCCCAACCCTGAAATATTTTCATCCCCTTGAGTGGTCGCCGCGGCGACCATGAGTGACTGCCCCGAAAATAGCCGATGGTTTCTCGGCGCGACCTCTGCGCCCTCGGCGCCTCTGCGTTGAATGGCCTCCCCGGCAAGCAAAACATTTTCATAACATCCGGTGGAGCATCGGCGCATGAGCAAATGGGCCGTGCCAATCCCTTTCGACAAACCTGAGCGTCCCAATGCAAAAACGGGGTTTATTCCGGACCTGCCGGAACAAACCCCGTCTTTTTCGAACACGAAAAATTGCAAGCTGTCGCTATCTCTTCTTCCCTTTCTTTCCCTTGCCCTTGGATTTTCCCTTCCCCTTTTTCTTAGCGGGTTTGGCCTTGGGCTTCTTGGCGGCTTTCTTCGCTTTTTTCTTCGCAACTTTCTTAGCCGGTTTCTTGGCCGCTTTCTTTTTAGGCGCGACCTTCTTAGCGGCTTTCTTTTTCGGCTTCGCCACAACGGGCGGCGGAGGTGGGACAGGCGCCGGCGGAACCTCAGTGATCTCTATTTCCTCCTCAGCGATCTCTGCAACTTCTTCAGCGGGTTCAAACGGTTCTTCAACTGGTTCCGACTCCTCATGTTCCTCTAGAGTCTCTTCCCTCTCCTCGGGGAACTCTCCTTTCATCCCCTTTTTTTCGTCATCTCCCTCAAACATGTCCGACTCCTTTCTCTGGTAGCAGTTGATGTCAAGAAGACTGGATGGAATCAAACTCTTCGCGAATCTCACGCGGGCGAAGCGATTATAATCAAATTGCGGTGGCGAATCAAACCTTCCGCGGCGGATGGCGCCGGGAGTTCTTTCGCGCGTTCACGGAAAATCCCCCGGCCCTTAAAACGGCCGGGGCTACCAGAGCAGGCAATTGGGTTGCGGCCACCGGGTGCGCTGCGCTTCACTACTTCTTGTCTTTGTCCTTCTTCCCTCGTTTGAAGAAGCCGCCTATCTTCTTGAAGGCGTTTCCGACTTTGCTGCCTTTCTTGTCGTCGTTCTCCACCGAACTCTTATCGTTTTTCTTTCCGCTGGAGGATCCGTTTTCAGCGGTGGATTGATTCTTACCGGTTCCTTTGTTGCCGTTGGATGGCTCATTCACCTTCGATGGCGACGATGGGCTGGTTCCTCCAGAACCTGCCACCTCAGTTGGCGCTGATTGCTCGGGTGGAGGTTGAGCGCGGCGCGCGCGACGGCGTGGAGAGGAAGGCCTCTCCACATCATGATCGGTTGAAACGGAGGACCCCGCGTGACTTTCGGGCAGAACCAGGTCGGGAGCAGGCGCTTCCGGGGGAGTTGCGACGGCTGCCGGTTGCGCTTGTGGAGTTGGCGTTGTGGTTGGCGCCGGCGCCTTACCGCCACTCAAAAGAAACGCCACGAGAATCGCGCCCATTGCCATGAAGGCGCTTCCACCTAGGACCCAATATTTCCAATCAAGCTTCTTAAAGAGGTCGGTGAGTTGAACGGAGATTGGACGAGGCGCGATTGCGGGGATTGTTCCAAGACGTGTCGGGCCGATGGCGCCGGATTGTGGCGGCGTCCAACTCGACGACGGCGAATTGAAATTCGCTCTCGCCGCTTCGCCGCTAACCGCGCCGGCATATTGATTCACGCCACCGGGAACAGGCGTCGTCGCAGCCAATCGCGTAGGCGGAGTCATCGGCGCCGGATACGGCGCAGTGGCTGGTTGACTGGGCGCCAACGGAGCGCCGGTGATTCCGGCCTGAATGGTCGATTCAAACGCCTGCGCCGACGCAAATCGCGCTTCAGGATTCTTAGCCAACGCTCGCATGATGGCTTGTTCGATGGGCAGCGGAATGCTCTGCACGAAGCTGCGCGGCGGCGGCGGCGCTTCGATCTGCGCCTTCATCAGTTCGAACTCGCTGGGGCTGCTGAAGGGAACGCGGCCCGTCAACATCTCATAAAGAAGAATTCCCAGCGAGTAAATGTCGGACTGGGCCGTGGCTTCCTTTCCCAAAACTTGTTCCGGCGACATGTACTCGATGGTCCCGACGATGTTCCCCTGTCGCGTCAGGCGCGCCGATCCCAGCACGCGGGCGATGCCGAAGTCCATCACCTTGACGAGGCTTTGACCGGTGATCATCAAGTTGGCGGGTTTGATATCGCGGTGGATGATTCCCAATTGGTGCGCCCGATGAATCCCTTCGAGCGCCTGGCAAAAGAGCGGCGCCGCGTGTTCGCAACTCATGGCGCCCGTTCGGCGAATCAACCTTTCGAGCGTCTCGCCGTGCACGAACTCCATGACCATGAAGAAATCGTCGCCTTGCCGGAAAAATTCGTACAACGTCGCAATGTTGGGATGATTCAGCTTCGCCAGCGTCACGGCCTCGGAGCGAAACCGCTCCACGACCTGCGGATGCCGCGCCAGTTCCGGA
>CAZIDA010000517.1:0-2834 GCA_964537865.1 uncultured Acidobacteriota bacterium | reverse complement strand
GTCGGGCGCCTGCCATGAATTCAGCAATCAGCAATCAGCAATCAGCAATCACGCCTCAAAATAGACTGCCAACTAAAGTTGCGGAGCGAAACGTTACACTCTTGAGATCGAATTTTCAAGGGAAGGTTGTAGGATGGTGCGATTGCCGCCACTGATATGAACGACGCCTGCAGCGCCGGTTCTGCGTAGGTTTGGTGATGAGGTGATGATGCTGATCAAGCCAACAAGTCAAATCCTACGTGTAGCCGTGCACAGACGGCCCGTCGTAAGGCTTCGGAGAACATAAACGCTAAACATCGCCGATTCGATTATCAAAGGAAGAATCATGGAGCGCCCGAGGCGATTTGAACGCTCGGCCTTTTGATTTCCGCTGACGGACTCTATCTGGCTGAGCGGATGACCCTGCCTCTCGTGAGCAGGCGCTTCAGTTCTTCTCGACCCTTTTCACTCGCCAGAAATCGTTCACGCCTTATTGCTTCTGCGCGCGCTGTATACTGCTCCTGATACACGAGCTTCCAAGGTCCTCGACCCTTCGTCTCAGCGTTGATGTCGTGGTTGTGCTGTTCAATGCTGTAGACCAAATCAGAAGTGTAGCCTGTGTACAAGCCTCCCGTCGCCATGCTGCGCAGCACGTAAACAGTAAACATGACCAGCCTCCGTCGTCGACTGAATTGGGGGGGGAAGATGGTGCGCCCGAGGTGATTCGAACACCTGGCCTTCTGATTCGTAGTCAGACGCTCTATCCAGCTGAGCTACGGGCGCACAATTGTTTGCTTCAACCGCGATGAAACGTTCTCAAAAAATCTGCTGGCCTTCTGATTTCCGCCGCAGGCGGACTCGATCCAGCGGAGCGACCGGCGCATAGCAACACTTGACGCTCAAAACGGCAGAGAAAAATATCACAGATTCAGAGAATTGAGAAGTAGAACACACGAACCGCCAAGAAGCGGCGGTTCATGGCTACCAAAGCTGTTTTCAGGCCACAGCATTCGACAAAAGCCTACCCGGGCCAAGGACACGTCGATTGTTCAGCCGATGGATTCTTCAAAGATACGCGGCTCACTCTCCGCCCGAGAGCGGATAGGCCACTCGCAAGGCCTGTGTCACCAAAAAATCCGCGGGCTTTTTCAGGTCCGACGGGTGATCTTCCAGATACTTGCCGACCGTCGAAGGCACTTGGGCGGCGTTGACGCCTCCGGGAATGCTGAACAGGACGCCATCATTGGAATCGGCGATTCCCTCCACGTAACCCGTGTAGAAGTCGACGCCCGATTGATTGAACCCAACTTGGCCCAGCGTTTTCTTTTTGTATTCCTTCCATCGATTCGCCAGCGACGTTCCGCTTTCAAAACCGGCAAAGCAGCAGGAGGTAAAAATCAAGATCGCCAAAACCGAAGAAATCGTCAGAACGATTTTCCTCATACTCGCATCTCCTTTTGCAACGGACACACATCTCGCCCTGGGACGTTCTTGGAACGGCTCCCAGTGTAGAACTCACCGCAGCGCTTAGCAAGTCTTCAAACATCCCGTTGCGCCAGTTGCCGATCGTATCCTTGAGCTCATCGACTTTTGGAACGTAGCGCGGAATGGTCGTCACGCAGATCGTGCAAGGGACCGATTCGACGGACACCCTGGCCGCGCCATAAAAAACTCCTTTCCAGCCCTGAAAATGGCCATGGAATTCTCCGTGCGACCTCTGTGTCCTCGGCGACTGCGGTGAGCGGCCGCCCACGCGAGCGAAACCTTTTCAGAACCTTGGGCACAACCGTGGCGCATGAGAGACTGCTCCGAAAATAGATTTCTGTCGCCCGCCAAGGCGGGGTTGCATCATCGCAACCCTGAGATATTTTCATCCCCTGGGGTGGTCGCCGCGGCGACCATGCGCGGCTGCGCCGAAAATGCGAGCGCAGACAAGAGTGTCTGCGCCACGCGACACACACGCGAGTAAATCATTTGCATTGCGCCATCAGAAGGACTAATCTTTTCTTCCCATTGTTGCGTCCATCGTTCGAACGGTCGATCCAAGCGGGTGTCCGATATCAACTCCTATAATCAAGGGGATTTTCATGAAACCGTCTATGTCACGCTGGTTGAGATTTGTCTTATGGACGAGCGCGCTGGCGCTGCTCTTCACGATCGTCGTTTTCAGCAAGACCCCGTCTAAGAAACCGCCTGCCCCGAAGGCGGCGACGCAAGCGCAAATGCTGGCGAACGCATCGCGGCGCGACGAGAACGGATGGATTTACGTTCATCTCGAAGGCGCGCCTCACGTGGTCGGCTTCCAGCAAGGATATTTGCTGGCGAAAGAGATTGTCGACCTGCGCGGCGCCCTGGCGCTATTGCTCGATCACACCACCACGAAGAAGTGGAATTTCTATCGCGCCGCCGGGATCAAACTCTTTTGGGCCAAAACACCACGGGAGTATCGGCAGGAAATCGACGGCATCGTCGACGGCGTCAGCGCCAAGCTCGGCGCGGGCAAGATCGATCGCGCCGACATCGTCGCCATGAACGCCATGGAAGAACTGGCGTATTACTACGTGCCGTGGCTTGACGCCAAGACGAATCCGAAAGCGGGCGAGAACAAATCTCCCGGCAATTGCAGCGCCTTCGTCGCCACCGGATCGTGGACCAAGGACGGCAAGATCGTCATCGCGCACAACAACTGGACCAGCTACATCACCGGGGAGCGCTGGAACGTGATCATCGATCTCGTCCCGCAACACGGCCATCGCATTCTGATGGACGCCATGCCCGGCTTCATCCACAGCGGCGATGATTTCTATGTGAACGACGCAGGCATCATGGTCACCGAAACCACCATCACTCAATTT
>CAZIDA010000516.1:0-2840 GCA_964537865.1 uncultured Acidobacteriota bacterium | reverse complement strand
CGATCATCTGACCGTGTGGGAATCCACCCAAGGCGTCTTCGCGGTGCAAGAAGAAATCGCCCGCGTCTTTCACCTCCCCATGAGCAACATTCGAGTGATCGGCACGCACATGGGCGGCGGCTTCGGCGGCAAGGGAGGCCCGGGCAAACAAACCCTGCTGGCGGTATTGGCGGCGCGGCGCGCCGGACGTCCGGTGAAATTGATTCTGTCGCGCCGCGAAGACTACATGAACGTCTACCGCCCCGCTTCCATTCAGAAGTACAAAGTGGGAGTCAAGAAGGACGGAACATTGACGGCCATTGAATTGACCACCATCAATCCGGTGGGCGCGTATCAGAGCGGCTCGATGTGGGGCAGCAGCAGTTCCATGGCGCGCGAGATGTACGCCTGCCCGAACGTCAAGACCGTCGACTACGCCGTCTTCACCAACACGCCGCCGCCCTCGGCCATGCGCGGGCCGGGCAATACGCAAAACGCTTGGGGCCTGGAACAGTTGATCGACATGATCGCCGACTCTTTGCATCTTGATCCGATAGAAATTCGGAATCGCAACGACGTGAAGGTCGATCAAACCACGCACGAGCCTTACGCCAGCAAGGGACTGGCGGAGTGCTACCAGTTGGGCGCCGAGAAATTCCAATGGGCCGAGAAGCGGCGGAAGAAAAACAACTCCGGCGGAACGAAAAAGCATGGAGTCGGAGTGGCGTCGCAAATTTGGGGAGGCGGCGGCGGGCCGCCCGCCACGGCCCTCGTCAAAATCAATCAAGACGGCTCCGTCAATCTTCTCACCGGCGCGGCCGACATCGGCACCGGCACGCGAACCGTCCTGTCTCAAATCTGCGCCGAGGAGTTGGGCGTGCCGCTGGAGAAAATTGACATCACCAACGCCGACACGGAGACGACGCCGTACACGCAGCCCAGTTACGGTTCGATCACGTTGGCCTCCAGCGGGCCCGCGGTTCGATCCGCGGCGGCGGACGCCAAAAAACAATTGTTTGAGATTGCGGCGGGATCGCTCGGCGTCAAGCCGGAAGAACTCAATTCCAAGGACGGTTTCATTTTTGTGACCGCTCAACCGGGCAAGAGAATCAAGTTCGAATCGGCGGCGGCGGCCATGCCCGAACGCGACTTGGTGGGTCGCGGGTATCGCGGACCGAATCCGCGCGGCGAGTCGCTGAACGCCTTCGGCGCGCAATTCTGCGAAGTGGAAGTCGACACGCAATCGGGCGAAGTAAAGGTGCTGAAGTTTGTGGCCGCGCATGATTCCGGTCGCGTCATCAATCCGCTCACGTTTGGAAGCCAAGTCAAAGGCGGAATCACCATGGGGACCGGCTACGCGCTGTCGGAGCGGCGGGTGATTGACCACAACACCGGAATTCCGGTCAGCGCCAGCATCTTGGAATATCGCCCGCCCACTTCGCTCGACGCCCCCATCGACGTAGAAGTATACAGCGTGAATGTGCCCTACAACGCCAACAACATCGGCGCCAAGGGCGTGGGCGAACCCCCCTTGATTGCCACGGCCCCGGCGATCGCCAACGCCGTGTTTCATGCCACCGGCGTGCGCGTGAAATCGAATCCCATCACACCGGAGAAGATTCTGGACGGACTGAAACAATTGACCTAGCGCCGCGGACGAACCGCCGCTTCGGGCCTGGAGAAATTTCGAGATGAACTTTGAGGGAGAGTCCCATGAAAGCTTTTGAATACCACGCTCCACATCAAATCGCCGACGCCATTCGCGTGCTCAGCGTTTCCAATGGAGACGCGCAAGTCTGCGCCGGAGGGACCGACATTCTCGGACGCATGAAAGACGGCGTCACCACGCCGGATACGTTGGTGTGCATCAAGACGCTCCCGAACCTGCATTACATCCGCGAGGAACCCGCCGGCATTCGCATTGGCGCGCTCACCACGCTCGTCACCATCGAAGAACATCCGGCCATTCAGAAACAATTCCCATTGCTGACCGAAGCGCTGCGGCTGACGGCCGCGCCGCAAATCCGAAATCAAGCGACGTTGGGAGGTTCGCTGTGTCAGCGCCCGCGGTGCTGGTACCTGCGCGGGCCGTTCGAGTGCTTCCGAAAAGGCGGCTACAAATGTTACGCCGTCGATGGAGAAAACAGATATCACGCCATCCTGGGCGGACACCTTTGCTTCATCGTTCATCCTTCGGATTCCGCCACGGCGTTGGTGGCGCTGAACGCGACCGCCGTCATTCACGGCCCTCACGGAGAAAAGAAAGTTCCGCTCGAACAATTTTTCATCGGGCCGGAAGTCAACATCATGAAGGAAAACATTTTGGACGATGACGAGATCGTGACCGAAGTCTTCATTCCTTCCCCGGCGCCGGGGGCGCGCGGGGCGTTCACCAAATCACGCGAACGCCACTCCTACGATTTCGCGTTGGCCTCCGCCGCGGTTCAATGCTCCCTCCAGGGCGGCGTCTGCTCCGACCCGCGCGTCATTCTTGGAGGTGTGGCGCCGATCCCTTGGCGCTCCCACGAAGCCGAAGCGGAGTTGCGCGACCGTCGACTCGACGCCGCCATCATCGAGCGCGCCGCGTCCGCCGCCGTCTCCCGAGCCAAGCCGATGACCCAAAACACCTATAAGGTGGAACTGGCCAAGCGCTTGCTTGCGAAATCGCTGCATGAAGTGGCGGCTTAAGAAGAAGCGCGACAAATCACCGGTGTCGAAGGGAAATGAAAATTCGTGTGGTAGCCGACCCCGATGCATCGGGGCCGGATGTCCGGATCGCAGCCTCGTCCCCGAAGGGGACGCGTCCTCCAGCCCAGGGTTGTCCGCCCGCTCTTGGGCGGACTACCCTGGGTACCGAATCG
>CAZIDA010000515.1:0-2846 GCA_964537865.1 uncultured Acidobacteriota bacterium | reverse complement strand
GAAATAATCCTGGATTGACGAAGTTGGCTTGGCCTTCGTCTTTGCTGCTGCGCATGCTGGGAAGCAGACTTCCCGGCCCCACCAACGCCAACCCCGTTTGACTCAGCCGAATCTGTTGATTTTGCCAAAAACTGAAAATGCCGCCGGCGAAATTCGTGTTGTCGAAAATGGTGTCGAAGCCGTGCGCCGTGTTGCCGTTCGGATGAGCTTCGCCGGAGGCCCACAGAAATGATCCTTTGAAGCGCAACCAATCGCGATCGTACGAAACCTCCGCCGCCGCCATCTGCGCGTTGATGCGCACCTGATGTCCGGCAATGGGATTGTGTGTGTCGTGGCCCAACGCTTCGTAAAATTGGTGCGTGATGTTGATCCGCCCCAGATGACCGTCGCCTCCCCATCCGATGTAGCCCACCTGGACGCTGTGCCTCTGCGCGTCGCCGATCAGCGCCGGGCGCGCCAGAAATCCGTTGTCGTCGTAATGAACCGAGGGCCGGTCGTTGTTGTAATGGAAACTGACCTCCGCCGTGTAGCCCTTCTTCAAAAAATCCTGGCGGTAAAGATTCGCAATGACCACATGCTGACGCCGCGAGTTGAAGACCGTGTTCAAACCGCTGTTCGTATCTTTCTCCAGCATGTTGAAGTACGCCAGATTCCATTGATACCGGTTATCGTGAAAATTCCCGAACAACCGGACGCCGGGTTCAAAATCGTCGAAGAGAAAGCCCCGAAAGTCGCTGACAAAATGTTGGATTCCGGCGCGCACGGAGATGAAGTCGAAATAGGGCGAGAGTTCCTTGAGACGGTATTCGAAGAACAATTCTTGCAGCGCCACCTGGCCGTCGCGGCGATCGGTTCCCTTCGCGACGTCGATATTGACGATTCCATTCTCACGCGAGTGAACGTAGTTGATGTTGAAGACCGGCGTGACTTGGATTCGCCAATCCACCGGCTTGAACGCCGTGTCGCCGTGAAACAAGTCGAGGCTCAACGCAAAATTCTGATTGAAATTGAACAGCTCGCCGCGCCCGAAAAACTCCACGCTCCCCGGATTCACGGCGCTCACATCGCTGGGCACCGGAACCTTGTGCTGCGTGATGAAGCTCTCGCTGGTCGCGGTCAAGTTGAAAAAAGTCTTCTGGCCGATGATGGGATAGTCGCCTTTCAAGACGTTTTGGTTGTAGGGATCGAGCTTGCGTCCGTAAACTTTCCGATTCCACTCCGGGAACGGCAAACGCCAGCGATCCGTCAACGGAATGAAATCGCGATTCTCTTCGCCGGGACCTGGCGCCGATGGTTTCTTCCCGGTGTAGCCCGTGGGCCGGCCTTCCGTGGCGGTTGAGGAAGATTGCCCGGACTTTTCTTTCCGATTCTGATTTGATTGAGTTGCGTCATCTTTTGACGAAGCTCTTGCCGAAGGCGTAGGAGTTGATTGCGCCGGGGACCAACCAGAAGAACCGGCGGTGTAGAGATTCCACGGAGCCGCCGGACAACGTGGCGTCCAGCAGAGGAGACACGCCGACGCTATCATCACGGAACAACACAATCGAAGTCCTGCCCGCCGGGCCGAAATGATCATATTGAGATCAACGCGAACTCACGAACTCACGAACTTTGAAATGTGACCGTTCTTTCGTTCTCTGTTGCCAGAAAACCTGAATGGAGCAAAGCATGGGTCCGTCTCGAAGCACCGGATTAGAGATCCGGATGTCGAGGAAATTTCACATACGGAAGACGGATCCCGCGGACGAAAAGCTGGTCCGCGCGAATGGCGGGTGGGGCTTCAAACCCGGCGCTACCCATGGTCGCAATGATATCGTCTTGATCGACGCCATCGCCGCTGACGCCGATCCCTCCAACCAATTGCCCGTTGCGATACAGCGGGACGCTTCCCGGAAAAATTTGAATCCCGTTAGGGACGCGAGAGACGGCCGTGCAAGAAGACGCCGGTTGTCCGCTCAAAATTTTGAGCAGCGCGTCGCGCACGAGATCCACCTGCAACCCATCGTTGAAAACGCTCCACTCTCCGATCGGATGAGAGAAGGGTCCGTTGGCTGTTCCATTGATGCCGTCCGGAAAAAAGGGACGACTCAAGAATCCTCCGGCGCGATCCGTGAAGGCGTTGCTGCCGTTCAATCCGAGTCCGTCGCGCGCCGCGGCATCGACGTACGCTCCCAGTCCGGCAGCGCGCAAGTCCGCTCCCGCCCCCGCGCCGCTGTACAACACCGGGGTGCGAGCTTTTTGCGCGGAGACATCGAAGCCAAAGATCGGCGCGTCCGACGTCAAAACGACGCCGAGGACGTTGCCTTGATCGTCCACCACCGTGACGTTGACTTCCGCGTGCACGTTCAGCGGCTGACGAATCGCCGCCCGCGTGATGTACGCCTGCGCCACGGCCTGCGTGAGCAATCGCTCCACGTCAGCGGCCAAAAGCTTGTTGGGATTTGAAGTGGGGCTGTCCCGAAAGGGATAGAAGCGCGGGTCCACGCGCACCGAATATCCGTTCAAAGTAACGAGTTCAAAGTGGCTCGGCTGCGCGCCTCGAACCACGGCTTGACCCGATCCAAACGGAGGCGGCACGGCGAGAATCGATCCGGGGATTTGCGCGAGCGGCGGCGCCGCAGGCCCTGACGGAACGGGCGCATTCTCGAAGACCAATCGAATTCCATTCACCAAAATCTGATCGCCACGAATGGCCGCAGGCGCATCAAAACCGCGCGATCCGGCTTCGGCAATCAATTCCTCCGGGGCTTGAGTGATCGTCAACGGATTTTTGTCGATGCCGTAAAGCCCATCACCCTCAACTCCGATTCCTCCCGCCGCCACGCCGTTTTTGTAAAGCGGAATTC
>CAZIDA010000514.1:0-2848 GCA_964537865.1 uncultured Acidobacteriota bacterium | reverse complement strand
GTCCAGAGCGCCGACGCCGCCCCCACCAAGTCGGAGTACGAAGTGGCCGATCATCTCACCGGTGATTTGAACGGGGCGAACACGGATCTGAACGCTCTTCTGTCGAAAGACGTGGCGGCGTTCAACCGGCGCCTTCGCAAAGAAAATGTTCCGAACATTATCACAGGTGAAAAGTAGTTATTAGTTTGAGTAGAAATCTGGCATGGGTAGCACCGGGCGTTCCCGCCGCGGCCGGCGCTACCCAATCTGTCTTGGAAATCGTGGAATGTTTTGGTAGCCCCGGCCGTTTTATAGGCCGGGGGCATTTGTTCGAATGCGACAAAAACCCGCCGGCCCAAAGAACGACCGGCGCTACCCAATGTGTTTTGGGAATCGTAGGCTTTAAGAATTTTGCAATACCCGAACATCTTTCCGCCGGAATGGCGGCTTTGCCGCACCATGCCGTGGAAAGGCTCGGCCTTTCCAGAAAGCGCGCTAAATTATTTTTCAGAACCTTTTTCCGGCAAGGCTGAGCCTTGCCGGAGAAATCGAACGAAAAAGGACGCTGGCGCCGGAAAGCCCCAGGCTTTCCGCCGCATTGTGCGGCAAAGCCGCGGCTGTTTGGGTAGCGCCGGCCTCCGCCGTGGCGGATTTTGGCCGGCGGTTCTTCCCCGCGTTCGCGTCAATGCCGACGGCCCCCGATCCACCAGGCCGGGGATTTTCTCGAAAGACGCGCAACAGCCCCCGGCGTAAATGTTGGAGACAACTTCGATTTTATGGCAAACACGGGGATCGACAATCTCCGGGGCGACAAGATCGTCGACCCGAAAGAACTCGAACCTCTCCATATTGCTGTTGTGCCGTTGAGCGGAAGGTGAGGCTTGCGATAAGGAATCGTCCGACTTTCTTCAGACCAAAATACTCGTGAATCAGTCAAATAGTTAGAGTGACACGCGT
Source organism: uncultured Acidobacteriota bacterium (assembly GCA_964537865.1). Classification (GTDB taxonomy): domain Bacteria; phylum Acidobacteriota; class Terriglobia; order JAIQFV01; family JAIQFV01; genus CAZIDA01. The sequence goes on along the minus strand of CAZIDA010000514.1, from coordinate 1,912 downwards.
TCGTGTTCACACTTTTTACTGTTGATTCATGTCATCATAGCTCGGATTGGTAGTTGCTAACTTCAGAATGAGACTTTTAGTGAGCTTTTGAAAAGGAGGTAAATCCATGAGACGCTTTCGGATATTAGCAATTGGAATGTTTGCTCTCACGATGCCAATCCTTTGTATCGCGGGGGAAAGCAACGGTCACTTATCGACTCCCGCAAGAACAATGTATGTTCCAAATCACATTGTGGAAGGGAGCAACACATGGAACAATTGGTACTGGGACGGCAGCCATCTGATCGCTTACCGAACTTTTGCCTATGGGAGTAGGATTCCTGACGTCTTAGTGTACGACCTCAATGGTCAATTGTTGAAGGAAGGCGATGTTTGGTTTGACCATGCCAAGAGGGTGACGCTTGGGAGTGTCGCTATGAACCGTCAAGGGCGATTGTTCGTCTCCGGGGGAACTACGAGCGAGAGCGGACAGGTTGCTCAGTTTATTGGTGAGATTGACGAGAGTGGTGTCCTTTCCCGTGTTGTTCGCACGACTCCGTTCATTCCATATTTTATTTGCACGACCGGGGATGACGACACGGTCTGGGCCTACGGCATGGAAAGGGTGCATGGAAATCAGGCGCCCTACGATCATGCTCTACTACGGCATTACAGCATGAGCCAAGGTCTTCTCGACGCAGTGCTGAATCGAAGCGCGTTACCTAGTAAGCCTTTTCCTCCTTACGGCTGGTATGCCGGTCAGACAAACATGCGCTGCATAGGAAGTCTTATCGCGATTTATAATGGCCCAACGGATCAATTGATTACTTATGACGTGTCAACAAAACAACTGAGAGTCGTCCAGGTTGAAGCGACTCCAAAAGAGGTCCGCTGGACCGGATTTGCCGTCACTGACGATGGAAGTGTCTTTGCGAGCTTCATTCGTCGGGAGCAAACGAAGCGAACATCGGGGCTGGTCAGATTGGTCATTAAGCCGGACAATACTGCAAGTTGGATCGCAGTCCCCGGAACTTTGGGACCGATCGGAGCGGCAGATCAACATTCTTACAGACTCGCAGGCAGCGACAGAAACCAACTGGTTTATAGCGACAGCAGAAGTTCGGGTCGCCTGCTCTTTGCAAATATCGTGCCCTGAGTTCGCCTTTAAGACGCATCTTCTTGCTATTCATCATTCTTCAGCAGCGACAAACAGTCCGGTTCACATACAAGCGATCTGTCCCCCCTGGCTGCGAAGGGAGTAATCCATCACCGAAGCCATCCTCGAGAGATTTGGCGCCTCCTTCAGTGTTTTTCTATTCATGGGCTGCGTGAAGTAATTCCTCTGGTGGTGTTGCCTGAAGCCTGAGTGGCGGATATTCTTCCGATTTCTCCAGCAAGCCGAAATACTCGAGAATCACCATTGCCATGTTCTCATCGAGTCCATCATATGCTTGACCGAAGGGTCCATAACCAGCGGCTCGCCAAAACCATTGCAACCGCTGTTTATCCCAATAGACGACATAAACATCGTCATCGCATGGTTGGCTTGGGTAAAAGATAATCCAGGAGTCACAATCCTCACCCTTGTGAATCAAGTTAGAACCGTTCGCATTGAAATCACGGACTCGGCGTGGAGGATAATGGCTGGGGACGGGTCGGACTTCTCGGTAGATGTAAGGTCTTGCTGGTTGATTATTTTTGGCAACACACATTCGAGGGCTCCTTCGATAGATAACGTTCTATCGGCGGCGGACGCCTTGGGAGAGCGGCTGACCCAGAATCTTCTGTCCTGTCTTCGCTTCAAGGTCGTTCAAAGTTGTTTGGACTATGTCTTTGCCAAGTTGGAAGATAGCCACTCTCTGAGATTTGTCCTGATCCTTAAACCCAAATTACGCAAGGGTTGGTAAAAAGCAGGGACAAAAATTGCAGCAGA
>CAZIDA010000513.1:0-2850 GCA_964537865.1 uncultured Acidobacteriota bacterium | reverse complement strand
GTTTCGATTTGTGGGCGCCAACGATGGAGGATCAAGCGCCGCTTTCGTTTTGGAGATGGCGCATCTTTTGAAGCGGCGCAAGAACGCCTTCACCTATTGGTGCGTTTTCTTTGACGGAGAAGAGGCGGTGGGGGAGTGGTCCGACACCGACAGTGTTTACGGAAGCCGGCATATGGTACAGCGCTTGGAAGCGACTCACGAACTTTCCAAAGTCAAGGCCATGCTGTTGGTGGATATGATCGGCGACAAGGACCTCGACATTCTTCGAGAAGGAAACTCCACGCCGTGGCTGGTCGATATCATTTGGAATTCAGCCGCCGAACTCGGCTATCAAAAATACTTTCTTCCGAAGACTTTCGACATCGGCGGCGACGATCACTTTCCTTTTCTGCGCGCCGGCGTTCCGGCCGTCGATCTCATTGACTTCGATTACGGGTTTTCGAATATCTACTGGCACACCCAACGAGACACCGTCGACAAATGCAGCCCGCACAGTTTGGAAGTCGTGGGGGACACGCTGCTGCGCGCCCTTCCGCGAATCGAAATTCGTCTTCGCGCGCGATGAGTGTGTGGCGCAGACACTCTTATCTGCGCTTTCTCTTCGAATGGGGACAAACCATCATCCGCGGTGCACCAAGCGCACCGCGGCTACCAAAGCTTGAAGTCAAGGCGCAGACCCGCCGCGGCGGGTCTGCGTCGTCACTCAAAATGGGGATAAATCAATAGCGCAGACAAGAGTGTCTGCGCCACGAGGTTGTCAGGACGCCAGTCCCATCGCCTTCAGCGTTTTTACGTCCAACTTTCCTGTGGCGTTCAGGCCGTTCATCTGCTGAAATTTCCGGAGCGCGTCCCCCATCTTTTGAGAATCCCAAATCCCGTCCGGCGTGCCCTGCATCGCCCCGGCTTCAATTAGCTTCTCTTGAATTTCGCGTGTCCGATTCGGTCCCGGTCTCATTTGGCCCCGCGGTCGCCGTGGAACTCTGCGGCGCGCGATCCGTCTTTTCTTTGAGCGGATGGGTCGTCTTGTCGCGACTCTCCTTTTGACGATGCGCCGCTTTGGATGGACTCTTAAATATTTCTTGCGTGCTACGGTGTGAGGCCGTTTGTGCGGGACAACACGTTTCTTGGCGGGGTGAGCTCCCATCAACAAAAGAGGCAGAAGGAAGAGGGCTAGCGAAATGACCAGGGACTTGCTGGAATTCAATGTCGGTGTTCTCCTTGCGGGAAAGGGACGTTGGGTTCCTCCAAGATTTCAAGAACGTAGCCGCCGGATTCTCGTTCAAAAAAAGAGAAATCTGAAGGAACAAACAATGTTCCGGTCCAGTTGTAGTTTTATGAATCCGGTCCAAGCAATTCGACCGGATAGCGAAATCGACGAAGACGTGGAAGGAATGCGGGCGTATTGACAATCAATCGGGATGACGATGAATTCCACGCCTGTCGAGAGGGTAGGGAATCGCGCTCCTGGGAGGGCGTCCCACCGAAGCTCGGAAGCCGGCGACTTCCATTTACTTGTTCGAAGTCAAAAGATTGAGCGGCCGATCCAAGCGAACGATGATGGTGGTTCCGGCAGGCAACTCAAGATCCTTGCCTCGGCGTCGCATGCTGTCGGCCAAACCAATCAACGCGCCCACGCCGGCGCCAATAGCCGTGCCCTTGGCGCCTCCCGCGATCGCGCCGATGCCCGCACCAATTCCTCCACCCGCTGCGGTTTCTTCGACATCGCGCTTTCGCGAGGAAGGTCCTGAAACCGTGCCTTCCTTCCCAACTTTGGTCTTGTCGGTGGTTTCCGTTCCAGCCGTCGAAGCCACGATGGTTTCACTGTAGCCGTTGGGCAATGTGATTCTCTCGAAGGCAATGTCCAATTTGCCGACGCCATGCACTCTTCCAGGACGTTCCACCTGAGCAATCCGTCCCTCCACCTGAGTTCCGTACGGGATCGCTTCCTTCCCGTTCACATAAATGGGTTCTCGCAAAGTGGCCGTGAAGCGATCGCCGGGGCGGGACGTCTTGGTCGAAAGAGTCGTGTCGAGAGTGACGCGCAGCGTGGTTCCCTCCTGAATCGTGACGTTCGGAGTGTTGTCCTCGCTGCGTGATTGCGCCATGGTGATCGCCGCCATCATCACCACGCCCAGCGTCAGCATGAAAAGCGTCAAACCTGCTCTCTTCATCATAAAGAACTTCTCCTTTGCTTGAAACACTTGCGGATTCTGTTCGTTGGATGCCGACAAACTTTCAGCCGTTGTCCTCGGCAGCGGAGAATTGAATATAGCGATTTTGAAATGGAATGACAAGGAAAAGCTTCGACCGGGCGCGCGGCGCGCAAAAAAAACCTGGAAGGAATTTCCTTCCAGGTTGCGGAGGCAAAGTTTCTCAGGCAGAAAGCACTTTCGGCGTTACGGCAGCGTGGTTCCCACATAGGCCGTGCTGCCTGCCGCCGGCCGGTAGTACAGGAAAATCACGTCATCGCCGGATTTCAGTTTTGCTTCAATGCGACGGAAGTCGGCCATGTTGTGTACCGGCTCGCGGTTGATTTCGAGGATGACGTCGGATCGCAGAAGGCCGACCTCGTCGGCGATTCCACCCGGTTCAATGCGCGTGATCAAAACTCCGTCCGTGTCCTTGAGATTGAGTTCCCGAGCGATTTGCGGAGTCACGTTTTGGATGGTCATTCCGAATTTGGCTTGACCGCTTTCGCTCTTGTCGTCGTTGGCTGCGGTCGAGGTATCGCCGCAACGATTCGGGAAAACGGTGCAGCGGTCGAGGATCGTCACTTGAGCCGTCTGTTCTTTCTTGTCGCGCAGGTACTGAACGCCCACGGTCTTGTTGATCGGCGTATCGGCGACCACT
>CAZIDA010000512.1:0-2862 GCA_964537865.1 uncultured Acidobacteriota bacterium | reverse complement strand
CTCCTTTGGGAGCGCCGTGACAGGAGCCACACCACGTGAGTGTGCCGCCGACCGGTTGTCCTTTGAAGTGACAGAGGTAGCAGATGCGCGGATCGACGGAAACATGTCCGGCCTCACGCGATGATCCGTGACAAGAGGCGCAATGCAATCGGATGCCTCGCCGATCGACGCCCAAGTGAGGTTGATGCGGAAAAGTGACGGTGAGAAACTTCACGCCCTTGCTGTTCGGCATGTCGGCGTGACACGCTTTGGACGCGCACGCGGAGTCCGGGACGTAAGCCCGCGGGCGCGGACTATAGGTGTGCGTCACGGTCTTGATGAACTGGGCGAACATCGCCGTCCGTTGTGTGGGATGGCATTCGACGCACGCCACGTTTTTGTGCGTCGAATTCTTCCACTGTTGCACGTACGGTTGCATGTAGTGACAGTTGGAGCAGAAACTGGAGCGCCGGGCCGCCACGTCCACGAAGAACCATCCGGACAAAAACAGCGCCAGGCCAATCCCGAACGCCAAAAGCAAACGTCGTCGTCCTCGCCTCATGAAAGGCTTCCTCCTTCAGAGCCGGGATTCATCGACACCGAGTCGGAAGCTTCATTTGCCGGCGCAGTCTCCGGCGGATTGTCGTCGTCCAGTTTCTGAGCCTGCAACCATTCTTCATATTCCAAGGGGTGCTCCTCGCGAAATTCTTCCATCGGAATTCGTCCGTGCCACCACGTCAAGCTGCCGGGGAATTTTTTGGGATTAAAGTGAACGTTATAGAAATGCCAGATGATGATGGCTAAGGTGGCCAGCAATCCTTCGTCGGAGTGCGCCTCCCGGGCGATATCGTACGAGACCTTTCCAAATTCGTTGATCGCCCGTTCCATGAACCAGAGGATGTATCCGGAGGCGATCATCACGACCATGCCCCAATACACCGCCCAGTAATCGAATTTCTCAATGTAGGAAAATCGGCCGAACAGCGGACGCTCTTTCTTGAATCCCAGGTAATAGCCCATCTGCTGCCAGATGTCCTTGACGTCCTGCTTGGTAGGGATCAACAATCCGAAATTCCTCCGGCCTTCCTCGAAAGCCATGCAGTACCAGAGATGATAAACGCCAACGATCGTCAGACCGACGGCGCCGATGCGATGAATCATACGTGTCACGTTAGGCCCGCCCAGCAGGCGAATCACGAACTCCGCCACCGGCGCGTCGTGAAACTTGATGGGGAGGCCGGTGATAATCAACAGAATGGTGCAACTGAAAAGCATCATGTGCTGAATCCGTTGGTTGATCGACAAGCGCTCCACGGATTCCTCGCGCTCCAATGCTTTCCGCCGTTTCTTCTCCAAGCGCTTTTCGCGCTTCCCCTCTTCCTCCGCGAAATGCCGGATCACCCGCCGGGCTTCAAGGAGCGTCTCGCCCTCCAAAGCGCTGACGAGTTCTTTTCGCAGGCGTTTGAACTGCGATTCCGTCAGGCCTTCCGGAAACTCCTTCTTCAGCGTCTCGGAAAGGAGAGCCGACAGGCGCTCCGCCACATGCGCGGAATCGCCTCGTGTCCACAGAGATTTTTCTTGCTCCGTCATGATGTTTCTTTGTTCGCCTCCTCTTCCTTCTGTTGTCTGCTCGCCTTGTGATTCCTAAAGCGGCGGTAGAGGTCCAGGAGAATGTGAATGACCAGGGCCGCCAACGTGGTGGTCGTGAGAATTTTGAAGCCCCAGGCGACCCAGTAGACCACTCCCGCGGAGGGATCCTTGGGATTGAGATGGATCCGCCCTTTGGCGAAATTCGCGTTGGCGCCGGGATGGCACTTGCCGCAGGTTTTGGGAATGTTCTTCGGATTGACCGAAGAGCGCGGATCGTCAGGAGGATAAATCTGATGCGCCGTGTGACAGGAGGCGCAATTGGCGGCTTTCAGCAATCCGAATTCAGTCGCGATACCATGAAACGATTCCTTGTAGGTGGACACCTGCCCCGTCTTGATGCCGTACTTCTCCATGATGACCACTTTGGCATGGCACTTGCCGCAGGTGTTGACGATGTGGCCGGGATTCACCGTCGAGGTTGTGTCTTGCGGCTTTTGGATGTTGTGCTCGCCATGACAATCGGTGCACACCGGCGCGTCTTTGACTCCTCGCGCCAGGGCTTGCCCGTGAACGGATTCTTGATACTCCGCGTAAATCTCCAAGTGGCAGGCGCCGCAGGTTTGCGGAATGTTCTTGTGCCCCACGCGAGATCGAGGATCGGAGCCGGGAAGGATGAAATGGTCGCCATGACAGTCTTGGCACACCGGCGCCTTGGTGTTTCCCGCGGCCAGCGCTCTTCCGTGAACGCTGTTTCCGAATTCGCGATACTTCTCAAGTTGCGGAGCGCCCACTTCGTTCCCCAGAAAATGGCAGCGCACACAGTTCACTTTTTGGGGAACGGTGGGATGAGGAACTTCGGTCACGTCGGCGTGGCAATCGACGCACCGGCGGTCTTTGTGAACCGAGAGGCGCAAGCGCATCGGATCGACAAACAACTCCAGAACTTTTCCGGAAGGGAGAATCTTCTTGAAACCGGGTTTGCCGTGGCATGTCAAACACCGGATGTCTTCCTGGGCCGGCAGAGGAGACCCGATCAAAAGCCACAGACCCGCGCCGAATACGATCCACAGGAGGACTTGGCCGATTTTCTGGCGGCGAGTCATCGCGCCCCCTCCTTCTGCGGAGCGCTCTCTGACGCGGCGGGATGCTGCCGGCGGAAAATCTCTTTTGACATTTTCCCGGTCCACCAAGCCGGATTCATGGGAAAGTTCCCGCCGGCCACATGAACGTCATACAGGTGCCACACAACAAAAATGATGAAGATGAATTGCGCTTCATGGGCGGGAAAGACGA
>CAZIDA010000511.1:0-2878 GCA_964537865.1 uncultured Acidobacteriota bacterium | reverse complement strand
GAAAATTCAATGGATCATCGTGATTTCGATCTGCGGCGCCACCTTGGGAGACAACATCGGCTATTGGATCGGTCGCCGCGGAGGCCGGCCCTTTCTCAATCGCCACGCCAAGCGCTTCTTTGTGCGACAACATCACATTGAACGCGCGGAGCGAGTATTCCGTCGTTACGGCGCCTGGACCATTTTCTTCGCCCGATTCATTACCGGTCTTCGCGTTGTGGCCGGACCATTCGCCGGCGTTCTTCGCCTTCCGTGGGGACGGTTTTTGATCTTCAATTTCGCGGGCGCGGTGGTTTGGTCGGCGGCAGTTTCTCTGGTCGGCTACTTCTTTGGAGCGGAGTGGCCGCTGCTGCTCAGAATTCTCAAGCGGCTCAACCTGGGATTGTTGGGAGTCTTTGCACTCCTCGCGCTCTTCCTTTACTTCCGCCATTGGCGACGAAAGAAGAAAGCCCTCTCTTCCGAATCGCCGCATCCCCCGAACTAGTTCGCATCAGGCCGAATTCCGAGTCATCTTAAAACTCAGTTTCATATGCCTGGCGAGAATGGCGCCGGCCACGCCGGGCGCCACCGAGTTCAAAAGGTAGGAGAGAAAGGTCGCGTTGAAGGCGGCGGCTGATGGAATTTTGAACAACGCCAGCAACGCAATCGCGGTCCCTTCACGAAGGCCCAGACCGCTGATGGTGATGGGCGCAACGTTGGCCAAGAGCACCAACGGGAAGACAAACAAGACGACTGAAAAACTCACCGGCTCAAAACATCGCAACAAGACAAAAAACGTGATCAGATCGACCATCGTCACGCAGCAACTCAACCCAAAGTTTTGCGCGATGGCCCCGCGCCCCAAATTCGCGCCGACGTTTTCCAGGCTCGCGATTCTCGCTCCCAGCCACCCACTCTTGATATACCGCTGCAACAGCGCAAGGAACGCTTCGAAGCGAATCACGATCAGCGCCAGCACGATCATGGTCATGGTCAGCAAAATTCGAAATAACAGGCTGACGCGAGCGGTGGCGCCCAAAGACGCGTAAAGAAGAACCACCAGGAGATCCACCAACCGATCCAAGAAAGTCAGGGCGCCCACCTGCGCCTTCGTTCCTTCTCCAAAAAAGAGCGCCCGACTCAACTCGCCGACTCGCGCCGGCGTCACCAACGCGAACGCCATCCCTCCCAGTAAACTGACCAGGGAGAGCTTCCGACTGTTGGTTCGCATCCCCCCTTTCACCAGAACATGCCACTTCCACCAACGCAGAAGAAGCATGACAATGCCCAAGCCAACGGCAATCAGAAGCCCGTCAAAGTTCGCCGCCTGGAGGGCCTGAAAGATTTTCCGCGGATGAATCTTCCACAACAGAAACGTTAAGAGAATTGCGGTGACTGCAATTTTGACTTTTGTCATGAAGACCGGATGATGAGAATGCGTCCGTCCGAACTCCCCTCGCCAAGGAGAACCTCCAGCACAACCCGAGGGGATTTGACAACCGCAGTAATTTAACAAAAAACACGTTCCGGGCAAATCGAAAAGCGATTCTTTATGCCGGGTGCCTTAGGAAGGGTCGTCTCAATCGATCCGCCTCCATTGCGGTTCGAAGCGAGAACTGCAATGAAAGCTCGCGGAGCGTGAGCCGCCAAGATATAATCAAAGAGTTTCATTCACAACCTCGACCTCCAGCTCCCGACCGGGGAAGGCGCGCCGGCCAGTTGAAAGGAACTCATGAAGACCTACGATCTGATCGTGATTGGAAGCGGTCCCGCGGGACATCACGCGGCGATCCAAGCGAGCCAATTGGGGAAGCGTGTCGCCATCGTCGAGAAACGGAATTTCATCGGCGGAGTGTCGGTGCACACGGGAACCATTCCCAGCAAGACGCTTCGCGAAGCGGTGCTGTACCTCTCCGGCTATCAGCAGCGCGGACTTTACCGGGAAAGCTACGCCGTCCGCAAAGACTTCACCATGGAAGATCTGGTCTCTCGGGTCAATCATGTGATCAAGACCGAGATGGATGTTTACTACGATCAATTGCAGCGCAACGGCGTGGATGTTCTAACGGGCGTTGCGTCGTTCATCGATGCTCACCACATTCACATCGAGGGGCCGCGGTTGGGGCAGGATTACGAGGCGGCCTTTGTCCTCATTGCCACAGGAACCATTCCGGCGCATTCATCGCAAGTTCCGGTCGATGAAACCAGCATCATCGACAGCGATAGGGTTCCAAGGCTCCCGGCGATTCCCAAGACGATGACCATCATCGGCGCGGGCGTCGTGGGCGTCGAATACGCCTGCATGATGGCGACGCTGAACGTCTCCGTGACGCTCGTCGACCTGCGCCATCGCATGCTCGAATTTCTGGACGAAGAGATCGTGGAAGAGCTCAGCTATCTGATGCGCGATCTCGGCATCACGCTGCGACTGGGCGAAGAGATGGAAAGCGTGAGCAAGACGCCTTCCGGCCGCGTGGTGGCGCAGTTCAAGAGCAAGAAGGAAATCTATTCGGATGTCGTGTTGTACGCGGTGGGGCGACAAGGCAACACGGCTGAACTCAATCTGGAAGCCGCCGGGCTGAAGGCCGACGACCGCGGCCGCATCGCCGTCAACGAATCTTTTCAAACTGCCGTCCCCAGTATCTATGCGGCGGGCGATGTGATCGGATTCCCCAGCCTCGCCTCGGTCTCCATGGAACAAGGCCGACTCGCCGCCTGTCATGCCTTCCATTCACCGGCGACTTCTTTGCCCCATCTCTTTCCGTTCGGCATCTATACGATTCCCGAACTCTCGTACGTGGGACAGAACGAAGAGCAGTTGACAGCAGCCGGCCTCCCTTACGAGGTAGGCGTGGCGAAATATCGCGAAATTGCTCGAGGGCAAATCATCGGCGCAAAA
>CAZIDA010000510.1:0-2879 GCA_964537865.1 uncultured Acidobacteriota bacterium | reverse complement strand
TTGCGCTGCCGCGTGCCTTGGTAAGAGCCAAAGTAGAAGAGCTTATCCTTTATAATGGCTCCACCCAGCGACCCACCAAATTGGTTTTGTTTCAGGACAGGCCGGGGCGCCCCGTTCTTGTTAAATGCCCAAACGTTCGCATTCAAGTCGTCGTTCCGAAGGTACTCGAAGAGCGAGCCGTGCATATGATTGCTCCCGCCCTTGGTCACCACGTTGACGTTGGCGCCGGCGTCCCGCCCGTAGGAGGCGTCGTATTGCCCCGTCAATACCTTGAATTCCTGAATGGAATCCGGGTTGGGAACCGCGATGCCGCCGCTCAGGGTTTGCCCGCCCATGGTGTCGTTGATCTCGACCCCGTTCATCTGGAAGTTGTTGTCGTAGGTCATGGCGCCGTGCGCCGAAAAACCGCCGCCCCCCGCCCCGTTGGATCCCGCGCCGCGACCGAGATCCGTCGCGCTGGTCGGTTCGGCGGATATCCCGGGGTTCAAAGCAATAATCTGCGTGTAGTTCCGCGTGACCAACGGCAAGCTCGAGATCATCTCACTGCCCGTCACTGTCCCCCTTTCCGCCGAGTTGGTCTGCAACAGTTCCTGGACACCGGTGACTTCCACTGTCTCGGAAACGGCGCCGAGTTCCATCTTCACATTCACTGTGGCAGTCTCAGTCACAATCACTCGAATTCCGGTGACCGAAGAAGTCTTGAAACCCTGTTTCGATACTTCGAGGCGATAATTTCCCGGTGAGAGCAACGGAACCAGATAGCTTCCGTCGTTCCGCGAAGTGGCCTTGCGTACTTCACCTGTGGCCACATTGGTCACCGTGACTTGAGCCTCGACGATGACGGCGCCGGAGGGATCCGCGATGGTTCCGGTAACCGCTCCGGTCGAGGCGTTCTGGGCCATGCATGGCGCTGCAGTGGCAATGATCAGCACAACCACCGCCGCCACGTAAATCAATCTCTGTGGAATGCACATGATGTGTTCCTCGCACTTGTTGTTGGGATGGATGCCTTTCCAGGACTGCAACGTTTGTTTCAGTAGGCGGGGCGAGGATATCTAAATGACTGAAGCTTGTCAAGAGATTTGTTTGTCATCAAAAGGGTGAATGCGAAAAATGTGTGAAGGAATCGATACGAATGTTGCAAGTTCAAAAGAGGGCGAGGGGAAGCGGCGCCGGGCGGGGTGGCCGCGCTCCGGCGCCGATCCCGGGGGAGTTCATTTGGATGCCGGCGCCGGCGTGTATTTCGTGATCCAGTCGTAGGTGCGCCGGAGGCGGTCGAGTTGGTGATAGTACTCTCGAAAGCCGTGACCCTCGCGGGGATAGAACACCAGCTCCGCCGTCTTGCCGCGGTCTTTCAAAGCGCGGTAGAACTCCATGGCTTGGCCGATGGGCACGCGCACGTCACTGCCGCCTTCCAGAATCAGCAACGGCGTGGTGACGTGGTCGGCGTCGGTCAGTCCGGAGCGTTGCCGATAGAGCGCCTGAGTTTGCGGGGAAGGCCGCCCGTGAAAAAAGATCGTGATGTAATCGGGAATGTCGGTCGTCCCATACATGCTCAACAAATCTGAAAGCCCGGCGCCCATCATGGCCGCTTTGAAGCGCGAAGTTTGAGAGACGATCCAGCAGGTCATGTAGCCGCCGTAGCTCCAGCCCCACTCAGCCAATCGATCCGGATCGGCCACGCCGCGCGCGATGACGGCCTCGACACCCGCCATGATGTCGCGGTAGTCGCCGCCCCCCCAATCCCCGATGTTGGCGCGCATGAATTTCTCTCCGTAGTTCGTGCTGCCGCGCGGATTGGGATACAGAACCGCCCATCCGTGTCCGGCCCACCGCTCGCCGTCGGCTTGAAATCCGTTGGTGTATGCGCCCGTCGGTCCGCCGTGAACCACCACGAGCAAAGGATATCGCTTCCCCGATTGATAACCGGCCGGTTTGAGCAACAGCCCCTCCACCGGTGTTTGGTCGTTCGATTTCCACTCCATCACTTCCGTTTCTCCCAGGAGAAAATCTCGAACCTGTGGATTGGTGTCGGTGAGTTTGTGAAGCGAAGTGAAACCCGCGTCGGCCCAATACACTTCGGAAGGCTCGCTGGAAGTCTGCAACGTGAAAGCGATCTTCGCGCCATCTCGGCTGAGCGCGCCCGATCCTTCGAAGGAAACATTCCGGCCGTGAGTCAACGCCCGAAATCGGTGCTCCGACAGATCGTAAGAGAAGACCTCGTTGTAGACGCGATGTCCGGAACGATAGAGCAGGTGTTTGCTGTCCGGCGTCCACGTCCACGGAACGCCCTCCAGGAAAGAGCCCACGCTTCCCAAGTCGTCGGTCTTGCCGGAAGCGGGATGAAAGATTTTCAAATGGCCGTCGACGAGCGCCCAAGCGGGAATGCCGTCCGCGCCCGGCGGCGTGTTGATGGGAGTGGAGACGTAGCCGATCATCGTTCCATCCGGTGACCACTGCGGCGACGAGTCCGGTCCCAGGTTTGTGGTGATCTTCTTCAGATGTAGATCGGCCACGGTGAGAAGGTACACATCGGTTCGCATGTCGCGGATCATGGGCGTGGGCTTTGCGGAAAAAGTAATCCGCTTTCCGTCCGGCGACCAACTGGGCGGACCGGTGATCGTGAAGTTCTCCTTCTCCGTCAGGACCGCTGCTTCTCGAGACCCCACGTCAATGATCCACAATCGCGTCGCCCGAAAATCGCCTTCATAGACGTGCGCGTCATCGCCGCGCTTGTGCGCCTCTTCGACTTCTTTGGGCCAAGGATCTTGAGCCAGGTACGCGAGGTGACCACTGTCAGGCGCCCACGAGTATGCGCTCACCGATCCTTTGCTGGAGGTGAGCTGCCAAGCTTCGCCGCCGCCGCGAGGCAGCAGCCA
>CAZIDA010000509.1:0-2882 GCA_964537865.1 uncultured Acidobacteriota bacterium | reverse complement strand
AACTCCGAAGAATGCTCATCCGGTTTTTGAAATGCGACAGCGATTGATTCATGTCCGTTTCATCATGCCCAGCAAGTCGGCAAAATCTTGTTCTTTTATCAAGATTGTTTTGGACTGTTCTTGAGCCTCATTACCATATAGTAAACTTCGCCGGATTGGCAACAGAAATCCAGTCAGTGAACTTTTTCGTTGACACTCCAAATCCGGGGGTTGTAGTCTTTTGGCGATGTCCTCAAAAATCCTTCTTGTCTTACCGATTCGGGAAGGCAACAACATCCAAATTGCGCCTGATTTGGGCCTTCTCTACTTGGGCACAGTTCTCAAGAATCACGGACATGATGTCACGCTGATGGACTGTCCCAAGGATCGAATGACTTTCGCCGAATTCAAAGCGTTTGTGCAGTCCGGGAATTTTGATGTGGTCGGTTTTCGATGCTTCAGTCGCGACCACAATTACGTGAACCACCATTTGAAGATCGTCCGTCAAGTTAGTCCAAACGCTCTGACGCTCGTCGGTGGGCCCCACCCTTCAGCGCTCCCTGAGTTCGTCCTCCGGAAAATGCAGGATCTTGATTTTGCCTGGAAGTCGGAAGCGGAAGAAGGGCTTCCTGTTCTCCTTTCGCATTACGAGAAACACGGCAGACAGATTCCAGAGAATCTCTTGAAGGACGTTCCTGGACTGGTGTGGCGGAACGAAACAGCGAAAACGATCATTGTCAATCCCCCCAGTTTCGGCGTCGATTTGGACAGTTATGGAATTCCCGCTTGGGAATTGATGAGGCCTGAGACCTATCCGGGTTTCATTTATGATGAGTATTATCCCATCTTGACAACGCGGGGCTGCCCGTATCCCTGCACATACTGCAACACTCCGGGGCTCTCTGGAAAAAAACTACGTCACCGAAGCGTCGAGCACGTCATCGAAGAATTGACCCTCCTCAAACAACGATATGGGATCAAGCGCTTCAGCATCATCGACGACGAGTTTACTTTGGATCGGCGATATGCTACGCGATTCTGCGAACATCTGATCGAATCGGGCTTGAATCTACGCTGGGACTGCCCGGTGGGAGTGCGGCTCGATTCGCTTTTTCCGGAATTGCTTCAGATCATGGAGCGGGCCGGATGTGAAAGCATGGCGGTGGGGATCGAGGTCGGCGCCGAGCGGATGCAGAAGATCATTCAGAAGAGAGTCACCGTCGAGAAGATCAAAGAAAAAGCATTCATGATTGCCGGATGCAGCCGGATCAAGATTGTCGGCTACTTCATGCTCGGCTTCCTCGATGAAACAGAGGAAGAAATCAAAGAGACCATCCGTCTGGCGGCTTTCCTTCCGCTCACGCGCGCCAACTTCAACATCGTCATCCCCATCCCCGGCACAGCCATTTTTGACGAAGCCCTGCACCAAGGGAAGCTTGAGCTGGAGAAAATCAACTGGGATACTTGCACCAGCGACCAAGTGGCTTTTCAACGTAATCATGTTTCCGGCAAGCGGCTGATCCAGTTGAGCCGGCTGGCGTACTTTCGGTTCTATGGCCGCCCTCGTATCCTGTGGCAGTTGGCAAAGGAAAGTTTGAGGAATCGGGAAATCTTTCGGGCAAGCTTCAGAAACCTCAAGAGGTTGTCTCGCCGCACAACAACGGATACTCGTTTGCCGCTGTACGTTCGAGAAGCCGACGTTTAGGTTCCCGCGTCATTTCCCACGACAAAGAAATCTTCCGTTCTTTCATCCACGAACGCCTGCCTTTACTCAGCAGCAATTCGTACGTGAGGTCGTCAGGCATTATCTTTGCCCGTCTTTCGAAGCGGCCCCGACGGAAACAAACCGAAGATCCCATAATCCCAACGGCTGACAAGACGTGGTCCCCGAGGGTTGTGCAATGCTCTTGAAAACCAGATCAATCGCCTTCTGCTCATACGGTCTGATGTCGCATTGGAACTTGTGCGGCACACCCCGCGGACTTGCGCGCGATGGATCAGTCGTGGACCTACATTGCAAGGGGAATGATCTCCCCTCGGCATCGGCGTCCACTTCCAACGACTGATGACAGTTGGAAGAATTCTGGGGAGAACTCCGCGCCATCCATTCGCCTTCCACCATGGATTTCCCTGGGGGAATTGTCAGCCCATAACGCAATGAAGATTCCGGCGGCATGGCAATTACACCTTGTCTTCTTCCATCCGCTTCGAAGATCATAGGCGCTATGGGATCATCCGGCTTTGAGATCTTCTCCGCCGCCTGAAAATCGGCAGCGAAAACATTGAATTGGGAAATTTGAATCCTGTCAAAAGGAAGCCGGGAGATGGTGAAAGGGAGCAAGCCCACGTTGGTGCCATGAAGGCCTCCATGATAGGCAGGCCCGTACGTGCGTACAGGGAACCGGCTCTGTAACGTTTTTAATCCAATTTGAGCCGACAACTCAATCTGCGGATCCACATCGTAACGCAGAAATGTTTCGGGACGAACAATCAGATCACCAAGCTTCGGACGCCCATAAATCTCTTCTCCCTGCTGGGAAGACAATGTTGTTCCGGGAACAATGGGGGGGTACGCGTTGACCAGCACTCGGGCCCCTATCTTTTGCATGTAATATCGCAGTCCTGCCTCTGTTCCCACCCAAGTCCTCCCTTGAACCGGGGCATACCTTCTCGAAAACCACTCAGAAAAACCCCGGAAAGATCCAACGTACTGATAATCCGCATAGGCGACCATGAGCGCTATCAACCAGGTCGCGCCAATCGCGGCAATCACGACTCTCTTCCGAAACCGATTCTTGCCCTGGAGAATCTCCTCGCCTCGTTGCACGAACAACAATACGATCGGTGGAACGACGGCAACGATATACCGGGCCGCGGAAAACTCGCATAGGATGACGGTATAG
>CAZIDA010000508.1:0-2894 GCA_964537865.1 uncultured Acidobacteriota bacterium | reverse complement strand
ACCCGCCGCGGCGGGTGTCTGCGCCACAAGGCCAACCGTCTTGCGATTTACATTGCCGGCGCTGCAGCCGGCGCGTACTTTGCATTTCCGAATGCCAAGACGGGATAAAAGATAAAGGGCAGGAAGATCAGCCCAAGAACAAAGCCTCCTCCCTTCCCAAACCGCGCCACAAACGCCACCAACGCGATGATGGCGAAGACGATGTTCACCAAGGGAATGAGAAGAAGGATCAACCACCATCCCGGCTTTCCGGCGATTTTCAAAAAAACATAGACGTTGTAAATGGGAATGAGGCTGGCCCATCCCGGCTGCCCCGCTTTCGCCTACACGATCCAACCTGACGCGAGCATCAACACCACCACGGCAACCCAAAAGAGACTGAGGACGATCACTGAACCCATACCTGGCTCCTTTCCTTTTCTTGTTTAGATTTTTTTTGGACTGAAAAAAAAGAGAAAGCCGTATGTTCCAAGACAGTGAGACAGGAGCTTCACTTCCACGCGTGCACGAGACTGGCCGTCTCCGTTCAAATTTCTACAGTTTCAATTGACGAATCACGAACTGACTCTGACCAGCGAAGAAGATTGCCGATGAGTTCAATGCGACAGTCTCTGTCTCCGCTCGCCCCTCCAAATCAAGTCAGCGCGTCTTATTTCCAATGAAGTGAAAAGAAGAAAGCATCAAACGGTCAGCCCGGAATGACGCTTTGATCTCTGCCAGGTGGGTTGACTGACCGGGGAGATTTTAAGGCTGCCTTCGAGCAGGTTCAAGCAAAATCTTTGTCCTCCTTGATCTTCGCGAACTGCTCGCTGTCGACCGCCGTGAACTCGCCGGTGGTGGTTGGAATCAAGAGCTGGCCGATCTTTTCATCGAGGGTCATCTCCTTCAAAGTCGACTCCACCCATTTTTGCCCTTCTTTATCGAGCGGCCTCGGACCAAACGTTTGAGCGAAAACCGTCGTCATCAAAGCGCCAAACAGCATAAGCATGACGGCCGGCACAACTTGGTTTCTCATAGGTCATGGCCTCCTTCAAAGCGGGAAACAGCGCAGCGGCATGGCAAGAGCATAGCATAAGGAAAATCCGCGATGGCAGTTTTATAAACACGCATTCGTTAGAGCAGCCTATCATGCGCCGAAGGTCCACCCCAACGCATGAAAATGTATTTTGGGCCAGGGCTTCCCCGGGCTCTATGTCGTCCGCCTTGCGGCGGACTCGGCGGTCGTGTTGGCGGCAGTCTCCTGGGGTTGACACCCCAGGCTACCGCTTTGATGAACCACACCGGGGAAATTGGCGGCCGGCGCTGATTTTGCGTCCTTCAAACTCAACGCTCGCAATAAGATATGATCGATTTCCGGTACATTTGGCTTTTTCTGTTTTTGGAATTGCTCTACAGAAAACCGGATTCTCTTGTCTCTTGGCATCTTCACCGGCGAATCCGTGTAATGAAACTTATAGCACTTAGAGTTTTTCATCGGTTCACGACACATTGGAATCAAAACTGCTCTCCGAAAGTGAGGTTGATTGGAGACACTTGCGTTGGAGAGCGTTACGTTACCCTGCACAAAACCTTTGATGTTTTGAAATTCTATTGAAACCACACTTTTGGGTTTCACGGCCCCGATTCACCCGGAGTTAATCGTTTCTGTGGAGCAAAGTTTTTGTCTCACGATTCCACTCAATGGAAATTTGCTAATCAATTAATCAAGTCGAAGGAGGTAAGCGCATGAGCTTTAAGAGCACTCTCTTCAAGTTTGTCCTAGTGGCAACCGTTTTGGCTCTCATTCTTCCCAACGTGAGTTGGGCCGCTTTGACCGCCCAAATCCAGGGAGTTGTCACCGATCCGTCCGGCGCGATCATTCCCGGCGTCAAAGTCACCGCCACCAACACGGCCACGGGAATTTCGCGCGATGTGGTGTCGGACGCCAGCGGGAATTACGTATTCCTTAATCTTGCCATCGGCCCCTATACGGTCAAAGCCGAAAAGTCCGGATTCCGCGCGTTCACGGCATCCAACATCACGCTGGTGGTCAACCAGGTTTTCGTCCAGAACATCCAGATGGAAGTGGGTCAGGTGACGCAAGAAGTTTCAGTGCAGGCGAATCCCGCCCAAGTCGAAACCACCAACATACAATTGGGCGCCGTGGTCACCGGAAGCTCCATTGTGAATCTGCCGCTCAACGGTCGCAACTTTATTCAGTTGCAGCAATTGCAGCCGGGCGTCATGTCGCCGTCCGATGGCCGCGGATCTTATTCCACCAACGGCGGTGAAACCGACCAGAATGCTTACATGATCAACGGACAAGACGCGAATGATTTGCCGTTGAACACCCTTCTGTTCTCTCCCAGCCCGGACGCCATTGGGGAGTTCCGCCTGATCACCAACACGCTCAACCCGGAATACGGGCGCGCTTCGGGCGCCATTGTGAATGCCGTCATCAAGTCGGGCACCAACCAGTTTCACGGTAGCGCGTTTGAATTCTTCCGCGACACCAGTCTCGATGCCCGCAACTTCTTTGGCGCTCCGGGAAAGGCCGTCATTTTCCACCAGAATCAGTTTGGTGGAACCATCGGCGGTCCCATCCAGAAGGACAAGACGTTTTTCTTCTTCTCCTATCAAGGAACTCGCAACCGCACGCCGCAGGCGGGAGGAAACGCCACGGTATTCACGCCGGATCAGCGGAATGGGATCTTTCCCGACATCGCCAGCTCCTCGACCTTGTCTCCCTTTCCGTTGGTCGGCGAGAATGGAACGACCTATCCGGCTGGAACTGCCTATTCTACGATCTTTCCCACAGGGCACATTCCGACAGCCGACTTCAATTCAATTTCCTCGAACCTGCTGAGCAAATTCGTTCCGTTGCCCAATTCAGGAACCAGTTATCTGTTTAACCC
>CAZIDA010000507.1:0-2901 GCA_964537865.1 uncultured Acidobacteriota bacterium | reverse complement strand
GCTCAGAGGCGTGAGGCCCCATCAAATTCCAGTCGAAGGCCTCCAGATGCCCGATATAAAAAGCGAGGCGATGGCGCTCCGGTATCGGTCGTTCAAACAGCGCGCTGGGATGCACCAACTGAAAAAGGCGATCCGTCTGAAAGCGCGCTTCATCCATTTGGCGGAGAAGCTTCTCCCGAATACTTCGGTCAATTCCTGGCGAGGACATGACTCCCCCCAACTCAGTTTCAAGTCAATATGTTTATGAGGGCGCTATCATGCGTGGAGTGGAAAAAGAATGCAAGCGGAAAATGTGGGAACAGGGAAGGTCGTCATGCACGCCGCCGTGATTGCCGAGTGATCGGGGGTGTTGAGTGGATCGCGATAGTCACTTAACGCAATTCCAAATACGAATCAGCGCACTCAAGGTAATGAAAATGTTTCAGGCCTGCCAAGATGCCAGCCCGTCAGGGCGCCGTGGTGGATCGCCCCACGCGTGAGAAGGTGTGAAAAAATTGAAAATAGCAACTTTGCCCTTTAATGCTTTCATCGGATTACGCTGTTAAAAAATGGTTGCGGACCGATTATTTCACAGCTTCTGAGCGTGGGGAACCGGATGGAAGGATTGGCTAAGCCCGCCTTGCCGGCGACAGACACCTTCAGAAATGAACCTGATGATCGGTCAGCCCCGATTTATCGGGGCGGAATAACCGTAGCCTGAGGCGTGAGCCTCAGGAAATCGATTTGGGTTGAAGGCCAAGCCCCGGTTCACCGGGGCGACAGACATCTTCAGAAATGAATCTGATGATCCGTCAGCCCCGATTTATCGGGGTCCGCCGCGGCGGATAGCCTGAGGCGTGAGCCTCAGGAAATCGATTTGGGTTGAAGGCTAAGCCCCAGTTCACCGGGGCGACAGACATCCTCAGAGAGGAGGCAGACATCACGCAAAAGGAACCCTCGACTATTTCGCGGCGGCGGTTCTTACTTCTCCGGCGATGGCGTGCGGACACCGGTTTCATTCAAGCGGTTCAAGAACTCTTTCACCACCTCTCGGACATCGCGATGTTCGCTGTCGACGGCGAAGTTCAATCGCCGCATTTCGGAATTGGAGATCTTTCCGGCGAGCGCTTCCAGGGCGGGCCAAATCTCCGGATATTTGTCGAGCGTTTGCTGCCGAAAGACCGGCGCCGCTTGGTAAGGAGGAAAATAGTGACGGTTGTCTTCAAGTTGAACGAGTCCGAGCTGTGGAATCCGGCCATCGGTGGAATTGCCGGCGATCACGTCCACTTGCCCGTCGGCCAGCGCCCGATAGGTCAGCGACAAATCCATTTCGCGCGGAGGTCCTGAAAATTTCAGATGATAGGTAGCGGCAAAGCCCGGATAACCGTCGGGCCTCGACATGAAGTCCTGCCCAAAGCCGGCGCGCCAGGGCGACGCCACTCGCGCTAAATCGGAGATGGTCTTCAGATGGTATCGCTCGGCGTCTTTTGCGCGCACCAAAATCGCGAAGGTGTTGTTGAAGCCGAGCGGCGCGAGCCACGTCAGATGAAATCGTTCGGCGTATTCGCGCTTGACTTGGTCGTAGACTTGGCGAGGATTCGAGACTGGAGGATGCTTGAGAATGGCCGTGAACGCCGTGCCGGTGTATTCGACGTATCCGTCAATTTCACCGGCCAACAGCGCGCGATGGCAGAGATCGCCGGCCAATTCGAATCGTCGCTCCACCCAAATCCCGGTGGTTCGCTCGATCTGCTGCGCCAGCACCTCGCCCAAAATGACTTGCTCGGTAAAATCCTTCGATCCGATGACGATCCTTCCCCGGGAAGGCGCTGTGATTCCGCCGCGCACAAACCAAAATCCCAAGAGAATGAAGATGACCCACACCACGCCCGGCGCCCAACGAGTCATTCGTCGTTTCGATTGCGTTCGGCCGGGTTGAAGAATTCGCTCGATCCATCCCAAGCCGAGATCGGCCGCCAAGGCCATCAACGCCGCCGGGACGGCGCCCGCAAGAATGACGGTGTTGTCGTTCATCCTCAATCCGCGAAAGATGAACGTTTCCAAACCGCCGGCGCCGATGGCCGCGGCGATGGTCGCCGTGCCCACCGAAATGATTGTGGCGACGCGAACACCGGCCAGGATGACGTTGAGCGACAGCGGCAGTTCCACCTGCGTCAGCAGTTGCCAATCGGTCATGCCCATGGCGCGACCGGCCTCGCGCACGGCGGCGTCGACGGCGTTGATCCCGGTGAACGTGTTTTGGAGAATCGGGAGCAGCGAGTACAAGAACAAGGCGATGATGGCGGGCACGCGTCCAATGCCGTGGGTTCCCAAAAGCGGAATGAGAAATCCAAACAGCGCCAAGCTGGGAATGGTCTGCACGAGGTTGGCGAATCCCAACACCGGCTTGCTCCACGAGGGATGCCGCGTGAGCCAGATTCCCCCAGGAACGCTCACCATGACGGCGCCGCCGGTCGCCACCACAACCAAGAACAGATGTTGCAGCGTCAGCGCCATCACTTCCGCGCGATGCTGAAGCATGAAGTGAATCAGACTCATGGATACACCGGATCGGAAAATTTCATTACTGCCCCGATAATTGCTTTGGTAGCCCCGGCCGTCTTTTAGGCCGGGGGCTCTTGCGCGCATTCACGGAAAATCCCCCGGCCCACAAAACGGCCGGGGCTACCAGAGCAGGCAATTTGATTGTGGCCATCGGCTGCGCTGCCCCTCCGCGTTGAATGTCCCTTCGAAAGTTTAACGGCCCATTCAACTTTCCCCATCGCTTTTCGTCATTCAATCTTCCCTCTCAGGTGTAGCGCTCTTCGTCGATTCCAGAAACGCTTTCGCCTCCGGATGCGAGGAGCGCCTGAATTCTGAAGGCGTTCCCAGCTCGATCAGCCTTCCCTCCTTGAACAATCC
>CAZIDA010000506.1:0-2902 GCA_964537865.1 uncultured Acidobacteriota bacterium | reverse complement strand
CCATTCTTGAGAAACCCAAAGGCGTCTATCTTGACGGTTACGGGACCGTATTCACTTTTGAAGTGGATATGACTAGTGGAAAACAACAGACCCTCTTTTCGCCGACACGTCCGACGACCGAGGAGGAGCGTAAAGCGTTCAATGAGAAGCTGCCGAAATTGAAGGAGGTGATGATCAAGGCGTTGGCGGATTACGCGGATTCGCTGAAGGCTGTTAGACCTGATGATCATATCGTCTTAGTGGCGCAATTATTTTCTGTCGGGATTCTCACCGGGCCGCCGCCCCTTCGCACTTTGGTAGTCCGGACTTCCAAAGCGAACGTACTCGACTTCAAAGCAGGCCGTCTGTCCCTTGCGGACTTCAAAAAGAAACTTGAAGTCACGCAGTATTAGAAGATCCTTTGCATGGAAAGGAAACCTGACATCCGCTCGTCTTTCTCCAACAACGAATTTCTCGAAGGGAATTCGAAACGCTGCGCTCCAGACTGGGGCGCAGCGTTCTGTTTGAATCCAAGCGGTTCACCACACCACTAAACACATGTCAAAGCGACTGGGCGAAATTCTGATCGAGCGCCATCTCCTCACGGAAGAGGATTTGCAGAAGGGCCTGCAACTGCAGCGGCAGCGAGAAGAGAAGATCGGCCGGATTCTCGTGGAGCTGGGATTCATCTCGGAAAAAGATGTGTTGGAAGCCCTCAAGGATCAACTGAACATTCCTCTCCTGGGGCCGCACCAGATTCCCGAAGCGCCGCTGGATTTGGAAAACTTTTCTCCGCGGTTCATGCGGCAAACGCATTGTCTTCCCATCGCTCGCCGGGAGAACAGCCTCACGGTGGCCATGGCCGATCCGCTCGATTCCGCCACGCTGGAATCGATTCAATTGTTCACCGGATATCAAGTCAGCCCGATCTTGGCGTCAGAAGCTGAAATCCTGGACGCCATCGAGAAACTTTATGGAACCGGCACGAGCGCCCTGGGGCGTCTTATCGAAGGCATGGAAGGGGAAATCGAGGCCGCCGATGAAGAGCAGGACAGCATCGAGCGTCTGAAAGACTTGGCCTCGGAGGTTCCCGTGATTCGGCTCGTCAATCTGCTGATCTCGCGCGCCGTGGAGCAGCGCGCCAGCGACATCCACATCGAGCCGATGGAAAAAGACCTGAAGGTGCGGTATCGCATCGATGGGATTCTTTACAATGTGGAGACGCCGCCCAAAGCGCTCAAGGCCGCCATCATTTCTCGCGTCAAGCTGATGGCCAAGCTGAACATCGCGGAGCGCCGCTTGCCGCAAGACGGACGCATCAAATTGCGCGTCCTGGGCAAGGAAATCGATCTGCGCGTTTCGACGCTGCCCACGATGTACGGCGAGTCGGTGGTCCTGCGCATCCTCGACAAATCGGATTCCTCCAAGATCAATCTTCAAGCCTTGGGATTTCCCAACCGCGAGTTGCAGCTCGTGGAAGAGCTCACCTCGCGGCCGCACGGGATTTTCTTGGTCACCGGACCCACCGGCAGCGGAAAGACGACGACCCTCTATTCGGCGCTGCTGCGCATCAATCAGCCCGATAAAAAAATCATCACCATCGAAGACCCGGTGGAATATCAGATGGACGGCGTGAACCAAATTCAGGTGAATCCGCAAATCGGTTTGACCTTCGCCGGCGGGCTTCGCTCCATCGTGCGCCAGGATCCCGACGTCATCATGATCGGCGAAATCCGCGACCTGGAAACGGCGGAGATTGCCATCCGGTCGTCGCTGACCGGCCATTTGGTTTTTTCCACGCTCCACACCAACGACGCGCCGTCCGCGATCACTCGGTTGATCGACATGGGCGTGGAAGATTACTTGCTGGCGTCGTCCCTCTTGGGCGTACTGGCTCAGCGGTTGGTGCGCGTCATCTGCCAGGGATGCAAGACCCCGTATCCCATCGAGGCGGAAGTGCTGCGACGACATGGCTTCAACGGCGTCGGGTCCAAGGAAGTGACGCTTTACCGCGGAGACGGATGTGAGGCCTGCGGATACACCGGATATGAAGGGCGCGTGGGAATCTTTGAGTTGATGTTGGTCGACGACGTTATTCGGCGGCTCATTGTTTCGAAAGAAGTAGCTAACGCCATCGCCGCCAAAGCCCGCGAGCAGGGGATGGTGACGTTGCGCGAAGACGGATGGCGAAAAGTAAAGGAAGGGGTCACGAGTCTCGACGAAGTCCTGCGCGTGACGAAGGAAGTTTAGAAAGTTGATGAAACAGTTGTGACGCAGACACTCCTGTCTGCCTCACGAGCGAGAAAGATCCGGGGCAGACCCTCATGGTCGCCGCGGCGACCACCCCAGGGCATGAAAATGCCTGGTAGCCGCCCCCGATCCATCGGGGCCGGATGTTTCATCGATTTGAGATTGTGGGGACGTCCGGGATTCGCCAAGAAGCGGCGAATCCCGGCTACCCAATCTATTTTCGGCGCAGGCCCGCCGCGGCGGGCGCCTGCGCCACGTGGATTTGAACCATGCCTGAGTTTTTTTACAAAGCCACGACGTTTGAAGGCAAGCTGCTGACCGGCTCGCTGGAAGCGGACACCGAGAAGTCCGTCAGCATTCGCTTGCAGCAGATGGGCTATCTGCCCATCTACATCGGCGCCGGCGAAGAGCGTCGAAGCCGGCCCATCAGTCTTCCGTGGGGAAAGAACCGCATCCGCGGCAAGCATCTGCTTCTGTTCACGCAGGAGCTGGCGACGTTGTTGCGATCCGGGTCGCCGCTCGACCGCAGTCTGACCCTGTTGATCGAGCTCAGCGAAAGCGCCGCCATGAAGTCGGTCATCCGGGACGTGTTGAAGGAGATCAAAGGAGGCAAATCGCTTTCGGAGGCGTTGGCGCAACATCCCAAGGTTTTTTCGAAACTATACATCAACAT